>JACQEC010000132.1 GCA_016200765.1 Chloroflexota bacterium
ATTCGGGGGAGCGCGCTGACGGTGCTGGAATCGAAGAGCGTGGACGTGAACGCGGCGGAGTACCGGCCGATCTGGGAGTTGATGCACGCGGTGGACGCGTACATTCCGCAGCCGGTGCGGGAAGTGGACAAGCCGTACCTGATGCCGATTGAGGACGTGTTTGCGATCAAGGGGCGGGGGACGGTGGTGACGGGGCGGGTGGAGCGGGGACGGGTGAAGGTAGGGGAAGAGACGGAGATTGTGGGGTTGAAGGAGACGCGCACGACGGTGGTGACAGGGGTGGAGATGTTTCGGAAGCTGCTGGACGCGGGGGAAGCGGGGGACAACATCGGGGTGTTATTGAGAGGGATCGAGCGGACGGACGTAGAGCGCGGGCAGGTGTTGGCGAAGCCGGGGAGCATCCAGCCGCACACGAGTTTCAAGGGGGAAGTGTACGTGTTGAAGAAGGAAGAGGGGGGACGGCACACGCCGTTTTTCAACGGGTACCGGCCGCAGTTCTTCATCCGGACGATGGATGTGACGGGGAACGTGAACCTGCCGGAGGGGGTAGAGATGGTGATGCCGGGGGACAGTGTGACGATGGACGTGAAGTTGATCGTGCCGGTGGCGTTGGAGCAGGGCAGCCACTTTGCGATCCGGGAAGGTGGGCGGACAGTGGGCGCGGGTGTGATCACCAAAATTATTGAGTAAGCGGTGGACGGAAGAGCATGGCCAAGAAAATGAATCGCGACGTTATTACGCTCGCCTGTTCGGAGTGCAAAGAGCGTAATTATACGACCGAGAAGAACAAGAAGAACGACCCCGGTCGGCTGGAACTGAACAAGTTTTGCCCTCGCTGTCGCGTCGTGCGGCTGCATCGCGAGACCAAGTAGCGGCGCGCCTTTGGGCTTGCCGGGCGCTCCTCTCAATTCAAATGGATAACGACGAGGCTCTAGGCGCATCTATCCAGCTTAGGGCCTCGTTGGTTGCAGTGGGGGTCATTACCTGTGCTTGATCTGGTCAAACGAGACAATCCCATAACCCGTTACTTGCGCGAAACCCGCGCCGAGATCTCCAAGGTGACGTGGCCGACGGTGGACGAAGCGCGCAACTTGAGCCTGATCGTCATCGCCGTCACCGTGCTGATGAGCGTCGCGCTGGGCCTGCTGGACTTTTTGTTTGCCTATTTGTTTCAGACTATTCTCCGGCTGGCGGGGCTATAGAGTATTGCGATGAATTCAACGTTGGAACAAGAGCAAGCGCCTATCGCCGCCGCTGAGGCGCCGGCGGAACCACAGCCTGCGGCGGAGGCGGCCGCGCCCGCCCAGCCGCAACGGCGCCGGGTCTGGTACGTTATTCACACCTACTCCGGCTACGAGAACAAGGTCAAGAAAGCGCTTGAACAGCGCCTGAACGACGCCGCCCTGCAGGGCGAGATTTTTCAGGTGGTGGTGCCGACCGAAGAAGAGGTCGAGATCAAAGAAGGCCGCAAGCGCACGGTTGAAAAGCGCGTCTTTCCGGGCTACGTGCTGGTCGAGATGCTGGAGTTGATCGAAAACGATCTCCATTCCGACGAGTGCTGGTACCTGATCCGCAATACCAATGGGGTTACCGGCTTTGTGTCGCCGGACAACCGCCCGATCCCGCTGACCGCGTCGGACGTCGAGAAGATCACCAACCGGATGCAGAAGGCACAGCCCAAGGTGAAGATTAACTTCAAGGTGGGCAACAGCGTGCGGATTACCGGCGGCCCGTTTGCCGATTTTGTCGGCACGGTGGACGAGCTGATGGTGGATAAAGGCAAGGTGCGCGTGCTGGTCAACTTCTTTGGGCGCGAGACGCCGGTCGAACTGGATTTTGTCGAGGTTGAAAAACAGTAACGCCGCGCGGAGGGGTAGGGGCGAAGCGGTGCTTCGCCCTGTACGCTTCGCCCCGACCGCGCGACGGGTCAAGCAGGGAGGCTTATGGCGAAGAAAGTGTTGGTGGTCGTGAAGGTGCAGTTGCCGGCCGGCAAGGCTACGCCCGCGCCGCCGGTTGGGCCGGCGTTGGGCCAGCACGGCATCAACCTGATGCAGTTCTGCAAAGACTATAACGCGAAGACGGCGTCGCTGACGGGGCAGGTTATCCCGGTTGAGGTGACGGTCTACGCGGATCGCTCGTTCACCTTTGTCACCAAGACACCGCCGGTGAGCGATATGATCAAGAAAGCCCTCAGCCTTGAGAAAGGCTCCGGCGCGCCGAA
>JACQEC010000109.1 GCA_016200765.1 Chloroflexota bacterium
CTCGCGCCGCCCGGAACGGTCGCGCCCTGCGCGGTAGCCTGATTGCTCGAGCCGCCGCTGATGGTGGCGGCGAAGCCTTGTACGACGTTGCTATTGCCGCCGCCCACTGTCCCGTACTGGTTGTTGGCCTGATTCGCGTTCCCGCCGGCGATGGTGGCATAGGAGGCGGTGCTGTTGGCCGAATTGCCGCTCCCGCCGCCGATGGTCACGTAGGTCGCGTTAGCCACATTCTGGCTGCCGCCGCCAATCGCATCAAGGTCGAGCGTAGCCGTGTTGTGCGTGCCGCCGGAGATCGTTGCGCCGCTGCCGGTGGCAGAGTTCCAGCCGCCGCCGCCAATCGTCGTCGTCACGGCGATGGCGCTGTTGATGTTGCCGCCGCCAATCGTCGCGTAGTTACCATTGGCTATGTTGCCGTAGCCGCCGCTTATCGTGGTGTATGTTCCGTTCGTGACATTGGCGCTGCCCCCGCTGATGGTACCAAAGTCGAGCGTAGCCGTGTTGTGGGTGCCGCCCGCAATGGTGGACGCCGGGCCGCTGGCGTAGTTCCAGCCGCCGCCGCTAATCGTCGTCGTCACGGCGACGGATGAATTGAAATCGCCGCCTCCCACTGCCCCATAGATGGCCGTGGCGATGTTGTGCGAGCCGCCGGACACAGTAGCGGCCTGCCCGGTGACACTGTTATACTCGCCGCCGCCGATGGTGGCGGTGATGGCTTTGGCGCTGTTGAGGTAGCCGCCGCCGATAATGGAGTAGGTGCTGGTGATGGTGTTGCTGAACCCGCCCGTGATAGCCGAGAAGTCGCCGCCGGCCGTATTGGTCGAGCCGCCGCCGACGACGGCGGTGGCGCCGCTGGCGATGTTGTTGAGGCCACCGCCAACGGTGGCGGTGGTGTTGCTGGCGGTATTGCCAGAGCCGCCGCCGATGGTCGAGCCGGAGTTGCCGGTCGTGTTGTTCTGGCCGCCGCTGATGCTGCCGAACGCACCGGTGACGGCGTTGTTCGAGCCGCCTGCGATGGCGCTGTTCGTGCCCGTAGCAGTGTTGTTCAAGCCGCCCGCGATGATGCTGCCGCTGCCGCTGGCGGTGTTGTTCTGGCCGCCGCCCACGGTGGCATAGGGGTGGTCGCTGGTGGTGCCCGCATTGTCGCCCGCCTGATTGTTGCCGCCCCCGCTAACCGTGCTGTAGTCATCGGTGACGCGGTTGGTGCTGGCCAACGCGCCGCCGCCGGATAGCGTGCCGCCGTTGACCGAGGCCGTCACCGAGTTGCCACTGTACCCGCCGACGAGGTTCGGGCTGAAGGTGCTGGGGTACAGGCGCATGGCGGCGGTGCCGCTGACCACCAGCGTGAAGAGTGTGCGGTCATTGGTGCCGAGCACGTTGGCGCTGGTAGTGCCGGTGTTGCCGTTGAGGCTCCAGTACGACAGATCGTGGTTGTGATCACTGCGCGCGACCGTGCTCGCGCTGCCGTTGCCCCCGTAAGTAACCGTCAGTGTGATGTCGCCGGTACTGCCGCCGCCGACTAAGCCACTGCCTGCGTTGACCGACGTAAGCGAGGTCGTTGCAGGGCTAAAGGGCGTCCACGCGCTACCGCTCCACTGCAAGAACTGCCCTGGCACGGGTGCGATGTTGGCCACGCTGTAGCCCTGCAGAGACCCCGTGGAGTTGCTGTACAGCGAGTAGGGGATGGCGGTCAGCGCCTGACGCGGCACGAGCGGAATGGAACCGCCGCCGCAGTCCACCGACGTATCGAGCCACAAGGAGGTGCCGTCGAAGATACTGCCAAAGTCGAGCTGCGTGCTGAACAGGCCGTTGGTAATGGACAGGCTCTGCACTACGGTACTGCCAAACTGCGTGCCTCCCCCCAAGGCGTTAAACAGCCTGAAGGTAAAATTGCACGTGCCGACGACCGGCAGACCGTTGTTTTTGAGCTGTCCCTGATAGGTAAAAGCGGTGCTGACCACACCGGCGACCTGATTAGGCTTCGGGCCTTGTGCGGTCACGGCGACGACGCCCATCAGCATCATGAAACCGATGCTCATAGCTAGCACGATCAAATTGCGATTCTTCAACATAGGTGTATCTCCTCGAACAATGTAACCACGGACAGCACAAGCCGCCACTCGTCATAGTATCATGTGGGGCGGGGCGTGTCAATTCGCGCGCCGATGTTCTGCGCACTCCCCGCTTGTCGCGCTCGAACCCCTGATTTTGCTCAGCCCCTAGCCACGATGGAGTCGTTTAAGGCCGTGATAACCTGCTGGATATAGGTCAGGTCTTTTGAGTAGAGCGCGTCGCTCTCGCCGGAGGCGCTGCCGATGCGCACCGCGTAATCGGGCTTCTGGCGGAAGAGCAGGATGAGGCTTATCACGACCGCCAGCAAGCCCAGCGCGCCGGTGAACGAGAAGAGCAGCGGGTCGAAGTCCTGCAGGACGTTGATGCGCGGGGCAATCACGCCTAACGGGAAAAACACGGCGGCCAGCATCAGCCCCAGTATGGCGCACAACATCCCCCAGAAGCGCTCCGGCGCTATCTTGATGAGCGCCACCGATGTGACATGCGCCATCGCATAGGTTTTGCCGTGAATGCACGCGCGCGCGTTGGTGACCTGCACGCGCTCGTCGGCGTAGAAGGTCTGTTCGGTTGACAGGGCGCGCGGGACACCGAGCGAAGGCTCCGGCGCGGCGGACAGCGGTTCAGACATGGACAACTCCTTTGGGTGAGTGATGCGCTGTGGCTAACGGGCGCCGCGCAGGAACCGTGCGGCGAGGGCGATGAGCGTTGTTTGACTGCGCCCCAGATATTATAACTGCATTTGCCCGTTTGACTTAAGGTGGCAAACCTCTATAATGCAATCATCCCCGTGAGCCGCGGAGGTCTTGTTGCGATGTCCCAGAAGGAGATAGAGATAATCCTTGCCCGGCATCTTGCCAGCTATCTGGCGATGCCGATCCTCATCGTGGATACAGAGGGCACCCTGCTGTATTACAACGAGCCGGCCGAGGAGATATTGGGGATGCGTTATACCGATACGGGGGAAATGCGGGCCAGCGAGTGGGGCGTGCTGTTCAAGCCCACCTCGGACGAGGGCGAGCCGCTCGCCCCGGAGCGACTGCCGCTCGTGGTGGCGCTCGCTGAGCGCCAACCGGCCCGCGGCAGCTTTTGGATACGCGGCCTGGACAACGTGCTGCGCCATATTGATATCGCGGCCTTCCCGCTGGTCGGGCAGGCCGACCGCTACCTCGGCGCGCTGGCGATGTTCTGGGAGGTCGAACTATGATGAGCGTCACGCTCTGGGGCACGCGCGGCTCGCTGGCCGCGCCCGGCCCCGAGACGGCACGCTACGGCGGCAATACCTCCTGCGTCGCGGTCGAGGGGCGGCTAGGCTCGGTGTTGGTGCTGGACGCCGGTACCGGCGTGCGCCGGTTGGGGGTGTCGCTGCCGACTTCGCTGAAACGCGTGGACATTTTGCTGACGCACCTGCACATGGATCACATTATCGGCCTCGGCTTCTTCGCGCTTCTGCGCCGCGAGGGCGTTGACGTGCACATCTGGGGGCCGACCAGCACCACGCTCAGCCTGCGCAGTCGCTTGAACCGGTATCTCTCACCGCCGCTCTTCCCCGTCTTCCTGCGCGACCTCGAAGCGCAGGTCACCTTTCACGAGGTGCCCGCGGGCCATTTCGAGATCGGCGAGTTCGAAATCACGTCCGCGCTGGTCTGCCACCCCGACCCAACGGTCGGCTACCGTGTCTGTTCTGATGGCGCGGTGTTGACCTATCTGCCCGACCACGAGCCCGCGCTTGGCTCGATGCAATTCCCCCTCAGCGACGACTGGACATCGGGGCACGCGCTGGCCGCCGGCGCCGACCTGCTGATTCACGACGCGCAGTACAACCGCGAGGAATACGAGGCGCGCGTCGGCTGGGGGCACAGCTCCTTCGATCAGGCGTTTGCCTTCGCGGCGCTAACCGAGGTCAAGCATTTCGTCCCCTTCCATCACGACCCCAGCCACAGCGACGACGAGCTTGACTTCTGGATTACTGAGGCGACCGCCGCGATCCGGCCGCTGTTCGCGGTCACGCCGGGCATCGAGGGGACAAAGTTCGCGCTGGGGCGGTAGCCCGCCCCTATCCCCATTCTTCCCCGGAGGCTCTCAATGATTGACTTCACCATCCCCGCTGACCTTGACCAGTTGCGCCAGCGCGTCGCCGCGTTTGTGCGCGACGAGGTGCTGCCGGTGGAGGAGGGCCTGGAGGAAATCTCCGATTTTGACCACTCGCCGGTTCTGAACAACCTGCGCGAGAAGGCGCGCGCGGCCGGCCTGTGGGCGCCGCACCTGCCAAAGGAGTGGGGCGGGTTGGGCGTGGGCCCGCTGGGCATGGCGCTCATCTCGCAGGAACTCGGCGCGAGCGGCCTCGCGCCGCTGGCGCTGAACTGCGCCGCGCCCGACGAGGGCAACATGCACCTGCTCCTGCACGCGGCCACGCCCACGCAACTCGAAAAGTATCTGCGCCCGCTGGCCGAGGGGCGCGCGCGCTCGTGCATCGTCATGACCGAGAAGAACGTCGCCGGCTCCGACCCGACGAAGATCAGGACGCACGCTGTGGAGGAAGGGCGCGACTGGGTGCTCAACGGCGAGAAGTGGTTTATCAGCGGCGCGAACGGCGCGGCTTTCGGCATCGTCATGGCCATCACCAACCCGAAAGCGCCGCCGCACGAGAGCGCGTCGCTCTTTCTGGTGGACACCAACAGCCCCGGCTGGCAGATGGTCCGCGAGATACCGGTCATGGGCACGCACGGGCCGGGCGGCCACTGCGAGGTGCGGCTGGAGGACGTGGTCGTATCGGAAGGGGGGATGCTCGGCAAACCGGGCGAGGGCTTCAAGTTGACGCAGGTGCGCCTGGGGCCGGCGCGGCTGGCGCACTGTATGCGATGGATTGGCATGGCACAGCGCGCGCTCGATTTGGCGGCAGAGCGCGCGCGCCAGCGCGAGGCGTTCGGCGGTAAGCTCGCAGACAAGCAGGCCATTCAGTGGATGTTGGCCGACTCGGCGACCGAACTCTACGCCTCGCGGCTGATGGTCTTGCACTGCGCGTGGCTGATCGAGTCGAATCAGCTCTACCGGCAGGAAATCTCCTTCGCTAAACTGTATATCTCTGAGGCGCTGAACCACATCGTTGACCGCGCCCTGCAAATCTTCGGCTCGCTCGGCTACTCGAAGGACACGCCGCTAGAGCGGTTCTACCGTGACGCGCGCGCCGCGCGCATCTACGACGGCACCAGCGAGGTGCATCGCATGGTCATCGCCCGCAACATCCTGCGCGCCTCGCAGAAGTCCGGTACCACCAAAAGCGCGACGGGCGGGTTGGCGTAATAGTACGCCGCGCTTGCCATTCGAGCGGATGGCTCGCCACTAAAATCGCGGCGAAGCCCGTACTTATCATTACTACGGCTGTTGCAAGGTTGTTTGACGCGGTTTGTATCTTGTGCGCATCTGTAGGGGCAGGGCTTGTCCCTGCCCACATCAGGGCGGGTACAAGACCCGCCCCTACAGTAAGCCCGTTGTCCAAGGGACGCGGATCCCTGTGGAGTTGGTGTTGAAGCATCTGGCGCAAAATCCTGATCTGAATGAACTGTTTGCGGCCTATCCCAGGCTGACGATTGAGGATGTGCGGGCTTGCTTAGAGTATGCCCAAAGGCTGGATGAGGGCGACAGAATTTAAGCAAAGCCCATCCTCTAGTGCACCACCTCGCCCACGACCGGCCTGCCCGCCTCGCGCAGGCCCTTCACCTGATAGCCCAGCATCCCCGGCGCGCCGATAACCAGCGCGGATAACAGCACCATCGCCGGCACGCCCAGCAC
>JACQEC010000110.1 GCA_016200765.1 Chloroflexota bacterium
CAACGCCGCCAGCGGCCCGGCGGGCATCACGGAAGGGCCGGACGGCGCGCTCTGGTTTACCGAGAACACAGGGGATCGCGTCGGGCGCATCACAACCTTTGGCGCGATAGCGGAGTTCGCGCTACCGACCAGCGGCAGTGGGCCGGCAGGCATCGTGGTCGGGCCGGATCGCGCGCTCTGGTTCACGGAGAACCTCGGCAACCGCATCGGGCGCATCTCGCTCCGCGGCGTCATCACGGAGTTTGCTCTGCCGCCCTACAGCGCGCCGGCGGGTATCACCGCGGGGCCGGACGGCGCGCTCTGGTTTGTGACGTACACGGGCAATAAGGTCGGGCGCATCACGACGGCGGGCGCGCTGACGCTCTACCCCCTGCCTTATCTGGGCAGTGGGCCGGGCGCCATCGTCTTTGGCCCGGACGGCGCCTTCTGGTTCACCGAGCAGGCCGCCGATAAGATCGGGCGGCTGGGCAAATGATCGTCTCTGGAGGGCAGGCTTCAGCCGGATAGTGTTGCGCCTCACGAGCGATGCGACGGCTAACACAGGACAGACTTCCGAAGTCTGGGAGACTTCGGAAGTCTGTGTGAAATTCTGCCACGCGCTTCAGTAGCGTATTGGCGAGGGGCGATAGGAGGCATAGGATGAACACCGAAAAGGTTGCGCCGAAGCCCGCGCGCAGTCGGCGCGTGCTCAAGGCGCTTGCGGTCGTCGTTCCGGTTCTGCTCCTGGTCGGTTATTTCGCCGTCGGCGCTGTAGCGGCCATTCAACTTACCCTGCCCCGGCGGGATTTCTCACCCACCGTGCCGCATCGCACGCCCAGTGTGCCATATCAGGATGTGCGCTTTCCCGCGCGCGGCGGCGATGTACAGATCGCCGGCTGGTATATCCCGCGTCAGGGCAGCAGCCGTGTGGTGCTGATGGTTCACGGCAAGGACGATAACCGCGCGCAGGAATTCGACGGCGCCTTCGTTGATCTGGCGTCAGACCTCCAGCGCAACGGCTTTGCCGTCCTGATGATTGACCTGCGCGGTCACGGCGAGAGCGGGGACGGCCGCTTCAGCTTCGGTCTGAATGAGCGGCGGGATATCGAAGGCGCGGTGGACTGGCTCAAAGGCAACGGCTTTACGGCCGGTGGCATCGGCCTGCTGGGCGTTTCGATGGGCGGCGCGTCGGCCATCGGCGCGGCGGCCGACGAGCCCGCTGTCGGCGCACTGGTGGTGGATAGCGCGTTCGCTGATTTCTGCACACTGCTGCAAGTGCGCTGGGGCGAGTCGTCCGGCTTGCCGGACTTCTTCATCCCTTCGGCGCTGATAGCATCGCGTCTGTTATTTGGCATTGACGAATGTGCAGCGCGCCCGGAGACTGAAATCGGCCGGATCGCGCCGCGACCTGTCCTGCTCATCTTCAGCACCACCGACGATCTCATTCCACGGAGTCAGGCACAGCAACTCAAGGCGGCCGCGCCTTTCGCGGAGGTCTGGGAAGCCACCGGCCCCCGCCACGCGCGAATCTATCAAGCCGACCCGCCGGCCTACACGGCAAAGGTTACGGCGTTTTTCACGCGCTCTCTGAAATAGCCGCCGGGTTACTCAACACTTTCGGACGATCTCCTATGCTCACCATAGACTCGCAGATTACCGATGTCGTCGTCTATCCCGACCGCGCGCGCGTCACGCGGCGCGGCACCCTGTCGTTGACCGCCGGCCTGCACCAGATCGAGTTTGGCGAACTCCCGTTATGGCTGCAAGACGATTCGGTGCGCGTGTCCGGGCGCGGCACGGCTTCGGCCTCCCTGCTCGGCGTGGATGTCCAGCGCACGCACTATGCCGAGACCCCCGCGGTGCCCGTCCACCAACTGGAACAGCGCATCGAAGCCTTGCGGGACGAAGATAAGGCGCTGGAAGATCAGGCGGCGGCGGCAGAGATGCAGGCGGCCTTTATCAAGAGCCTGGCGGCGCAGGCCGCCGAACAACTGGCGCGCGGCTTTGCGCTGGGCCGCGCCGCGCTGGCGCAGGTCAGCCAATTGATGGCGTTCACACAGGAACAGGTTGCCCAGCCGCAGGCCGCCGCGCGCGACATCGCCCGCCAGCGCGCCGCCCTTGCGCGCCGCTTGACCCAACTTCAAAAGGAATTGCAAGAGCGCCAATCCTACCGCCCGCGCGAAAAGTACACCGCAGTGGTGGAGGTCGAGGCCAAGCAGGCCGGCGACCTGACGCTCGACCTCTCCTACGTGGTCGGCGTCGCCGGGTGGGCCGCGCACTACGATCTGCGCGCCAACCTCGACAGCCCCGACGCGCCCGAGCTTGAAGTCAATTACATGGGCAACATCTTCCAGCGCACGGGCGAGGACTGGAATCAGGTGTCGCTCACGTTGTCAACGGCTAAACCGTCGCGGGCGGGCGTTGACCTGAAGTTGCAGCCGTGGTATATCAACGCCGCCGAGCCGCCGCAACCGCGGCGCGAGGTGTATGCGGCCAAGCGTCTGCTCGGCCCGCCGCTGGCCGCCATGTCCAGTGAGGAAGTAGCGGATCACGATATTGACCCTGAATTGGACATGCCCGAAGCCCAGGTCAACGATGATACCGCGTCGGTCACGTATCAACTGCCGCAGAAGGCCACCATCCTTAGCGGCGGCGACCGGCCGCACAAGGTCAACCTCACGACCCTGCGCCTCAAGCCGCGCCTTGACATACTGACCGTCCCGGCGCTCATCGAGTGCGCCTACCGCCGCGCCAAAGTCGTCAACCAGAGCGACTACCTGCTGGTCCCCGGCCGCGCCAGCCTGTTCGCCTCGGGCGACTATATCGGCAGTCAGTCTCTCAAACAGGTCGCGCCAAACGAAGAGTTTGAGTTGACGCTGGGCGTGGAAGACCGGATCACCGTCAAGCGCGAGTTGAAGGCGCGCGAGGTGGACAAGAAACTGATCGGCGAGCGCAGGCGCGTTCACGCCGTGCGCGAAATTGAGGTCAACAATCTGCTCGACCGCGCCGTGACGCTGGAAGTTCGCGACCAGATTCCGGTCGCCCGCCACGAGCAGATCAAGGTCAAGCTCGAATCGGTTGAGCCGCGCCCCGTCGAGCAGACCGAACTCAACGAACTGCGCTGGTCACTGCCGCTGGAACCCCGCGCCAGGCGCGTCATCCGCTTCGACTTCTCGGTCGAGTATCCGACCGCGATGAGTGTTGAAGGGCTTCCCTGACTCAGAGCCCCTCAAAAGTCCCTTGGCAAACCAAGTGACAGCACCCTGAGCTTGTCGAAGGGTGCGGTGCTTGCCCACCATCCCGCATGGTTCGACAGGCTCACCATGCTAGGCGCTCAACGATACGCCGCATTACGACATTTGATGAGCCCCGTTCCCTGACTTGCCACACTCGCCCAACTGTGCTAAGATGCTGGCCATGCTGACGACGAGAGAGGCCGCCCGCACTTCCTACGTTTACGGTTACGCCCGTGTGGCGCGCGCAACCGGTGGCTTCACG
Organism: Chloroflexota bacterium; assembly: GCA_016200765.1. Lineage (GTDB taxonomy): Bacteria > Chloroflexota > Anaerolineae > JACRMK01 > JACRMK01 > JACQEC01. Next base: position 3,478 of record JACQEC010000110.1, read on the forward strand.
TCGTCTTGAGTTTAACCGCAGGCGAATCGGCAAACGTGGAGAGTCACCTCCACGTTTTTTTTATTTCAATCCGCAGGAGGAGAAATGCGACCCGTCGAAGAACAGATGACGATTTTGATGCGCGGCGTGGATTTTGGCGACGAGCACACGCTCGTGGTCATGCAAGGCGAACTGCGCGCGCGATTGCAGGAGAACCGCCCCCTGCGCGTCTATTGCGGCTTCGACCCGACCGGCCCCGACCTGCATCTGGGCCACACGGTGCCGATGCGCAAACTGCGCCAGTTTCAGGAACTCGGCCACGAGGTCACGTTCCTGATCGGCAGCTTCACCGGCCTGATCGGCGACCCCAGTGGTAAGGACAAGGCGCGCCCGCAGCAGACGCCTGAGGATGTTGAAAAAAACGAAGAGGAATGGCTGACGCAAGTGTACAAAATCCTCGACCCGCAGGCGACGCTCATCAAGCACAACGCCGACTGGTTGAGCAAGCTGTCGTTCGGCGACGTGATTCAACTCGCGTCCAACTTCACCATCCAGCAATTTCTGGAGCGCGAGTCGTTCGACAAACGCTACAAGCGCGGCGACGGCATCTGGCTGCACGAGTTCTTCTACGCGCTCATGCAGGGCTACGACGCGGTCGCGACGCAGACCGATATCCAGATTGGCGGCACCGAGCAGCTCTTTAACCTGATGGTCGGGCGCAAACTGCAGGAGGTCTTCGGTCAGCGGCCCCAGATCGCGCTGACCTTCCCGATACTCGTCGGCACCGACGGCGCCCAGCGCATGGGCAAGAGCCTCGGCAACTACATCGGCATCAACGACGCGCCCGCAGTTATGTACGGCAAGACGATGAGCATCCCCGACCACGCCATGCGCTCGTGGATGGACCTGCTCACCCGCTGGACGCCGCAGGAGATCGCCGGTATCGAGGAGGACGTGCGCGCCGGACGTCTGCACCCCAAGGACGCCAAGATGAAATTGGCGCGCGAACTGGTCAGCATCTTCCACGGCGACAGCGCGGCGCAGGCCGCCGAGGACCGCTTCGTGCGCGTCTATCAGGAGCGCGAACAGCCCGCCGAGATGCCGCACTGGACGGTCGCCCAGCCGACCCCGATTATTGACCTGATCACCCAGGCCGGTCTGGCCGACAGCCGCAGTGAGGCGCGCCGCCTGATCCAGCAGAACGCCGTCCGGCTCGACGGCGAGACCGTCACCAGTGCGGACTTCATCGTCCAGCCCGCCGATGGGAGCGTGCTCAATGTCGGCAAGCACAAGTTTGTGCGGCTCATATCGTAACCGGTAAGCCGGATTCTGCTCCTCGCTCGCGGCGGGTTGCCATATCCGCCGCTGAGAGCCAGGGCTCCTCAAAAGTCTCTTGGCAAGCTGGCAGGATTCTGCTCCTCGCTCGTGGCGGATAGCCATATCCGCCGCCTGGAGGCCGGAGGATTTGCGACCAGCGGGAGCGATCTTCGTCGCTAACGACTTTTGAGCGCCCTGTATGGAACTTTTCGACTCTTGACACCTTAGTGTCAACATGCTACGATGCTTTCATTAGAGGGTAAGACCATGACGACCAAAGAACGCATCCAGGTTTACGCCGACCCCGAAACCAA
>JACQEC010000111.1 GCA_016200765.1 Chloroflexota bacterium
CGCTTCCCAACCCTGCACGAGACTGCCGGTCACGGCGTTGGCCTGACCGGAGGCCGTCTCCCGCTGTCCAACCGCCGGAGACAGCATCATGATCCAGTCGCGCAAAGCGCACAGGCCCAGCGTCGGATTTTGCAGAGACTCGTCTTCCATGAAGCGACCGTGCAGAGCCGCGAGGTGATCCAACATCCGCCGCACGTCGTCGGTGGGCACCGGCGCGTCGCCCGGCGGCAACAGCGAATCGGACACGTCCACCATCAGGCTCGCCCACGACGCCCCTTCCGGCGCGGCGGCGACGGTCGGAACGATGCACAGGTCGGGCATGCGCGCAAAGACGCCGCCGCGAAAGAGCGCCACCTCGCGCACCTGCTGGTCGTGCGTGGCGCGCATGATCCAGTCGCGCTCCGCCGAGAAGTGCTTGAGCACAAAGCGCAGAACGGCCTCGCCATTAGTAGCCTGCACCCGTTCCAGCGTACTGCCCGAAAAGCCGTCGGAGGCAAATGGCTCGCGCTCGACCGATGCGACGGGACTGCCCGCGATGGAGGTCAATCCCTGCGGGCTGGCCATTTGCTCGACGGAATGAAAGAGGCGCGCCCTCATTGGCCCCGCAGTCGCCGCTCAAGGTCGGGCGAGTGGCGCGGCGGCTCCACCATGTCCATGTCGGACTCGGCCAGTTGAATGACCGTGCCGCACGCGCTCACGGGCGAGATGAAGGCTTCCTTCCAGTGCGGGTTGCTGTAGTTCTCGCCGACCACCCGGTAGCCCTGCGCTTTCAGGTGCGCGGCCAGTTCCTCGACGCGCTTCACGCGGAAGGTCATGTGGTGCACGCCCGGCCCGCGCTCGCGCAGGAACTTATGCAGGAAACTGTCATCGCCCAGCGGCTCGAGCACTTCTATCTTACTGCCGCCGGGGTAGGCGAACTGCGCCATGCGAAAGCCCGACTCCGGCTGATCGCCGCTGAACAGGTACTGCCCGCCCAGCAGGTCGCGGTAGAGGGGCAGAGCGTCCTCAATCTTTTCGACACAGATAGCCGTATGATCCAATTTCAAAACATTTTCAGAGAAATTCAGCATGAGACCTCAAGGTTAAAGTAGTGTAGCCTGCCCCAGTTCATCCGGCAGAGACTCCACACGGGTCAGCGCGGCCACCCGTGTATAGAGCGCGCGGGCAAAGATCGGTGAGAGAGTTTCGTCCGGGCAGTGCGAAAATAGAAAGACCTCTGTCCCGGCCTCCAGCCACCCCGCGATGCGCGCCGCCCACTCGGCGAAGTACGGTTCGTTCAACCCGGCCTGCGGGTTGGACACCAGCCGCACAAAGGCGAAATCGGCGGTCAAATCGGCATGAACCGGCAGGTCGGGCTTGCGCTCGCGCGAGCGGTTGACCAGCGCATCCGCCGCCGCGCCCTCGCGCAGGCCGCGCGTGTCAATCACCACGCGCGCCGCGTGGCGCTGTCGCAACAGCGCGTTCAGCCGCTCGCGCTGTGCCGGCGTGTACCAACCCGCGTGCCGCACCTCCACGCAGATGCGATACTCCTGCGGAATCGCCGCGAGAAAGGCGGCCAGCCGTTCAAACGCAAACGGGCCGAACGACGGAGGGAGTTGCACAAACAGCGGCCCCAGCCGCTCCCCCAGACCGCTCATCCGCTCCAGAAACGCCGCTGTTTCAAACTCCGCGTCCTTCAACTGTTTGCCGTGCGTGATAGGCTTGGGAAATTTGGGGCAAAATTGGAAGGCTTCCGGCGTCTGTTCCACCCAGCGCCGGATGGTGTCTTCCGACGGCGTGGCGTAGAACGTGGTGTTGCCTTCGACAGCCGTCAGGCGGCGGCTGTACTCGCGCAGGAAATCCGCCGCCTTCGTCTTTGCCGGGTAGAAGTTGCCCACCCAGCCCTTGAACGCCCAGATGGCGCAACCGATGCTGAATGAGTGGCGCGCGACCATTTTCAATTTTAGATTTGCGATTTTAGATTGACACGCTGCGCGAAAAATCTAAAATCGGAAATCAAAAATCGTCTTTCGGCCTTCGTTCCCCGTCTTCCGCCGCCCGCCACCCGCTACACTTCCGCCTTAACGGTATTGCGCAACACGCCGATGCCCTCAATCTCTACCTCGACCACATCGCCGGGGTTCATCTTTTCGGTGTGGCCGGGCGTGCCGGTGTAGATCACGTCGCCCGGCTCCAGCGTCATCACCTCGCTGGCCTGCGCGACAATCTCGTACACGTCAAAGACCAGATCGGAGGTGGTCTGCTCTTGCATCACCTTGCCGTTGACGCGCGTCTGCAATTTCAGGTTGCGCGGGTCAACGTCGGTGGCGATGGCCGGGCCGAGCGGGCTGAACGTATCGGACGACTTGGCGCGCGCCCACTGCAGGTCGCCGCGCTGCCAGTCGCGCTCGCTCACGTCGTTGCCGCACGTGTAGCCGAAGATGTAGTCTTTGGCGTCGGTGGCGGCGATGCGCTTGCCCTTCCGCCTCATCACAATCACCAACTCGCCTTCAAAATGCACATTGCCGCCGCTGTTCCGGGGGATGATAATCTCCCCTTCCGGGTCCAGCAGGGAGGTCGGCGTCTTGAGAAACATCTCCGGCTTGACAGGCGCCGGTCGCGCGCCGATGTGGCTCTTGTAGTTGAGGCCGATGGCAATCAGCTTGCCGGGCTTGCACGGCGTGAGCAGTTTCGCCTTCGCGCGCGCGACGCTCTTGCCCGTCTTCTGGTGCCGGCCAAAGATGTTGCCCGACACCTCTTGGATGCGCTCGCCCTTCAGGATGCCATACGAGGTCTTGCCATTAGCGCTGTAACGGACGAATTGCACGGGTTCTCCTTAATGAATGGAATCGGAACTGCACGCTCGAAACTTCACGCCGCGAAAGCGCGCGAAGGCGTCAGGTTTCTTGCCCAAACTGCTTGATATCTTCCGGCGCTTCTCGCGTGATCGTCTTTGCGGTTCCCTGCACCATCACACGCACCTGCTCCACCACTTCGGGGTTGGCCAGCGTCGTCACATCGCCGACGTCCATTGTGTTCGAGATGGCCGCCAGCACGCGGCGCATGATTTTCCCCGAACGGGTCTTGGGCATGTCCGGCACAATATACACATGCCGCGGGCGGGCGATTTTGCCGATGATCACCTCAATCGCCTGCACGACCTTGTTTTCAATCGCGGCGCTGGGCGGGGTGCCCGGCTTGAGCGCGATATAGATTTCGGGCACGCGGCCCTTCATCTCGTCGGCCGCCGGCACCACCGCGGCTTCGGCCACTTCGGGAACGGTCAGGCAGGCAGACTCCAACTCCTTCGTGCCGAGCCGGTGGCCGGCCACGTTGATCACGTCGTCCACCCGGCCCAAAATCCGGTAGTATCCGTCTTCCGCCTGCATCGCGCCGTCACCGCAGAAGTAAGGCCAGTCGCGCCAGTCCTGGCTGTTCCGATCCTTGCAATACTTCGCGTAGTAAGTCCTGACAAAACGCTCCCGGTCGCCCCAGATGGTCTGGAAGGCCCCCGGCCACGGGTTGCGGATGCAGATGTTTCCGGCCTTGCCGCTTCCAGCCGGAATCTCGTTCCCTTCTTCGTCGTAAATAACCGGATGAATACCCGGCACGGCGGGGCCGGCACTGCCGGGCTTCATCGCGTGGAGCGCCGGCATGGTACTGCACAGAAAGCCGCCCGTTTCCGTCTGCCACCACGTGTCCACGATCACCGCCTTGCCCTTGCCGACGACGTTGTAGTACCACTTCCACACTTCCGGCTCGATCGGTTCGCCCACGGTGGTCATGTGCTTGAACTGGTAGCGGTACTTGCGCGGCTCGTCCGGCCCGGCCTTGCGCAGTTGCCGGATGGAGGTTGGCGCGGTGTGGAAAATGTTCACATCCAGGCGCTCGGCGATGCGCCAGGCGCGCCCGGCGTCCGGATAGGTGGGAACGCCTTCGTACATGACGCTCGTCGCCGCGAGCGAGAGCGGGCCATAGACGATATAACTATGGCCGGTGATCCAGCCAATATCGGCCATGCACCAG
>JACQEC010000112.1 GCA_016200765.1 Chloroflexota bacterium
CAAAGCCGCCATCCGCGACGACAACCCCGTGATCTACCTCGAATACAAATGGCTCTACCGCCGCGTGAAAGAGGCCATGCCGCCCGGCGACCACGTGATCCCGCTCGGTCAGGCCGCCTTGCGTCGTGAGGGGCGCGATGTGTCCGTCATCACCTACGGACCGACGGTGCATCACGCGCTCGAAGCCGCGCACAGGCTGGCGGATGAAGGCATCGAGCTGGAAGTGGTAGACCTGCGCACGCTCGTTCCGCTCGACGACGAGGCGATCTTTCGGACCGTCCGGAAGACCGGAAAAGTTGTCGTGGCGCACGAGGCGACGCGCACGGCCGGCTTTGGTGGAGAGATCGTGGCGCGCATCGCCGAGGAAGCGTTCGAGCACCTCGATGCGCCCATCGTGCGCGTGGCCGCGCCGGACACGCCGGTTCCCTATTCGGCGCCGCTAGAGACGTTCTTCCTGCCCGACGCGCCGAAGATCACGGACGCAGTGCGGAAGTTGGCGCGCTATTGATGACCCGCTACCTCTATCCCACGGCCACATCTCTGCTGTTTGCCCTCATCTACCGCGAGTCCACCATGGCGCATGCACCTACCGTTGCCGCGCCAGTGATGGTGTTCACGTTTGCGGTATGGCTGATCTCGTACCTACTGCCGCCCGTGCTCTTTCGCGTCACGAATGAGCAGGCGGCGCCGGTCGTGCTGAGCCAACTGATGAGGCGCGCGGCGGTTGCAGTCGTGTGCGTCGTGGCGTGCGCTCTGGCCGCGCTGTATTTGACGGGCCTCTGGGACGATTTGCCGCTACTTGAAGAACTGTACGCCTTTACGCTGATTGGCGTCGTCCTCTTCCACGGCTTCGGCGGGCCGTTCGCCTATCACATCGTCTATCTACAGCAGACCCAGCAATATAATTCCAACCAGCTGGCCGCTGTCCTGATTGCCTTCACTCTGATGGGCTTTATCCTCGCGCTGTTCTTTCTCAATCTGGACTTCGGCACGGCGCGCGACGCACACATCCAGCGCCGCGACCTGCTGTTGCTCACAACGGTGCTTCTCGGTTACGGCTGGACTCTGTATAAAGTGGCGCACCATTAGACAGGGTGGTAGCGCACGCCACACAGACGACTCCCTGAAAACGCTCCTTATGGCCCTATCAGCGCTACAATCGCCGCGTCCAGTTTGGCCCTCGCCACTTCCCCGATGAACCGCGCCGCGACCGTACCATCGGCCCTGACGAGCACGCACGCCGGATGCCCGAACACCCCCAACTGGCGCGCCTGCTTGTTCTGAGTCGGGTCATCAAACTCGAGACGCACAAACTTGACGCTTGCCGCGTACTTTTCTTCAAGCCCATCCACGATGGGCGCCATGGCTTCTCAGTGACTTCACCAGCGCGTCGAGACATAGACGAAGGTCAGTGTGCCCGGCGCCGCGACCGCTGGCGTCGCCGCGTCACCCCCGCAACCAACAGCCGTCAGGGTTAGCAAGATTCCCGCGAGCAACATGACAGCTTTTGCGCGCCCTGTCAACTTAAGCCTCATCATAGCCCTCTTGTTCAGGTCTTCCCGCTAACTCTTGACCGCTCAGACGGCTTCACGCTCAATCGGGCAGGTCAGGCAGTGCGGGCCGCCGTTGCCGTTGACCAATTCCGCCCCGTTCACCGTCCAGACCTTGCCGCCGCGCGACCGAATCTCATCGCTCAGGCGGGTGGCCCACTGCCAGCCAACCGCCTGTAAGGGTGCCGTGGCTACGTAGTTGATGCACATCTGGTGGCGTTCGTCAATCGTCGTCTCGATCAGCTCGACGCCGCGCTGTTCGAGCAAGTCGGAAAACCAGATGCGCCGCGGACGCTGGCCGTCGCGAAAGACGAGTGACGGGTGCAGGTCGAGACTCGCGCGGTGGCCGATGGCGACTGTGCGATCGACAAACATCAAACTGCCGTCAATGTGCACCTCCCCATCAGGTACCGGAACCATGACCACCTCGTCAAGATATTTGCCCAACAGCAAATGACAAAACTGCTTGATCGCCGCCTCGTTGGCGCGGTCGCACAGCGCCACCACCGCGGTGCGCTCGTCCATGAACTGAACGCCGCCCCCCTCGATCAAGCCCGGTGGTTCGATTTCGCCCAGCACCGGTACCCCCAACTTTTCCATCGCCAGTCCAATCACCCACGGGTCGCCCATGCGCCCCTTGATCGCCATACTCATGAGAACCGCCCCGCCGCGCGTCACCACCGCCAGGTCGCGTGTGTAACACATGTTGGGACGGCGCGCGATGTAGGCCAAGGCATCAGGATCGTTTTTCAGCACGTCCGCTAGCAGGATCACCTCGGCGCCCGTGTCCGAGATGGCTTTAGCCAACGCGTCATACTCCGCTTGAAACTTGGCGATGTCCACTGGCCGCCGGTAATTGAATGCGCCTGCGGTGGCCTCGGTCACACAGCCAAGCTCGCCGCCCGGACGGTGCATCAGCACACGCTTCAAACGTCCATATTCTGTCTGGGCTCCAAACATGAATCCTCCGAAATAAAAAGACCTCCCGAGCAGAGATCACTCGGAAGGTCTGGGTTATTAGCGGAACCGAATACGGCGTATCCACATCAGCGTTTCAACCTGCAATTCGGCGCTATCCGTCTCGTTCGGTCTTGCGGGCTTGGCAGCGTGAGCAGGCTTGCCCAACCGGCTGACGACCAATGCGAGTGTTTGCCGTGCCAGCAGACGTTTTGCAAGCCACACCATCGCGCCCACCGCAAACGTCGCGGCCCCGCCAACGGCCAACGCGCGCTCGGCGTTCTCAACCTGCCGCGGGGTCAGAGCACGACGGCTTTCGATGACCGTGGGCAGCCGCTGACGCTTCAGGTGCCAGCCGCAATGCCGGCAGAAGTTGTCGGGCCCCGCAAACACAGTTCCACAGTTTGGGCATTTCATCCGCCAGCCTCCAACTAGATCGCCGTGCGCCACGGGTCGTACGGTGCATCCAGCCCGCGCACGACGTCATGATAGAGGTCTATCATACGCGACGTGATGGGGCCGATTTGGCCGTTACCGACCGGATAGCGGTCTACTGAAACGACCGGCGTCACTTCAGCGCCGGTGCCGCACAGAAAGACCTCGTCGGCCAGATAGAGTTCGGTGCGATCCACTTCTCGCTCTTCGGTTCGCGTGCCCAGTTGTTCCTCAAACATCTGGAGCAGGGTCGAGCGGGTAATGCTTTCCAACACGCCCGCCGTCACGGGCGGCGTAATCACGCGCCCGCGCTTCACCAGCATCACGCACGCGCCGGGCGCCTCCGCGACCTTGTGGCGCTCGTTCAGGATGATGGCATCGTCGTAGCCGTTGCGCATGACCTCCTGCCACGCCAGCTGGCTGTTCTGGTAATTGGCCACGGCCTTGACGCGCGGCGGCATCACGTTGTCGCTGATGCGCGTCCACGAACTGACACCCGTGGTAATCGTCTTACCCGTCTTCAAAGTTGTCGTAAACGGGTGCGTGTTGATGAGGATGCTCGGCGCGTTTTCGGACGCCGAGCGAAACGAGCGCCCGCCCCGCCCGCGATAGGCGAAGGGGCGGATATAGGTGTCTTCGCGGACGCCGTTGGCGCGCAGCAGCGCCAGCACCGATTCCGAGAGCTGCTCGGCATTCCATTCCGGCTCCATGCGCATCAGACGCATGGATTCATCGAAGCGCTGCATATGCTCCGACAAGCGGAACACGTAGGCTTTCTCTTCCTCCGGATTGGCATAAGCTTTGATGCCTTCAAAGACCGCGCTGACCCCGACCCATTCCATCGCCGTCACATGGACGGTGGCGTGATCCCACTCGACGAGTTCGCCGTTCCACCAGACATACTTTGGATGAGCCGGGGCCGCTTGTGGTGTTGCCATGTATTGCTCCTTTGTGCTTGGATCTCGGCGGTATTATACTTGAAACCGGCGCGCGAAGCACAATCATCAGGCTCGTTGACGGGTGACTGACCACACGCTAATTGCTCCCCGGCGACCGATCCCGGCTCACCAGCGCCAGCACCATCATCGTCAGCAGTCGTCCGCTCTCCAACGTCCACGGGTAGCTATCCCACAGCGCGATGATGCCCAACCCCAGCCACGCGCCCGTCATAACCACCGGCCATGGGTCGGCGCCCCGCCAGACGCGCTCAAGCCCCAGCGCCGGTGCAAGCCAGAGCCACAGCCATAACAGCCCTCCCAATATCCCGACCTCGGCGGCCAACAACAGCGGCACGTTATGCACAAATTGCAAGACCATCGGGATGGGAGCCGTCGCGAGCGCCAGCGGGAAGTTGCCCGCGCCGACACCGGTCGCCGGGTGCGCTCGGATCACATCCAGCGCAATGGCGAGCAGTTGGCCTCGCTCCGCGAGCGAGCGCGATTCGCTGGCATCGCTGGCCAGCTGGAGGCGCGTTTGCACCTGCGCGCCCAGCACGAGTCCGGCGATGAGGAGGATCAGCGCAGCGCCGACCGCGCTCATCACGATCGGGCGGCGCAACGCCGACTGCCGCCACACCAGCCAGCCCGCCGTTGGCGGCAAGACGATTGCCGTGGCCAGCCAGGCCGAACGAGAAAAGGAAACCAACAGCCCTAGCCACAGCAGCCACCACAATAGCCGCATCGCGCGATGCCCCAGCATTGGCAGGCTCGCCAACAGGCCCACGGCCAGAAAGCCCCCCAGCACATTGGGATGAAACATGAGGCCGTAGGCGCGCAGCCAGCGGTCGCCGCCCACCGCGACGACCGCCGCGCCGGAGCGTTCCGGCGCGAGCGCGAGTTCTGCGGGCAGGCCGAGCGGGCCCTGCGCCAGCACTTGCCCCACCCCGACCAGCGCATGGATGCCTAGCCCGACCAGAAAAATGACCGGCACTCGCTTGACAGGCAGGTCGGCCCGCACGAGCGCCCAATATACACCGACAGAGATCGACCAGCGGAGCGCGCTGTACGCGGCGAAGGTCGGTAAAAGGGCGGTAGGCGCTGTCAGCCAAGCCAGTGAGACGAGGGCCAACAGCGGCAGAGTGATTGCGCGGCTTCCCGGCCTGAGATGAGCCGGCCAAGCCCGCAAACCGCGCCTGCGTAAGACCAGTACGTCAGCCAGCACGAGCAAGACGACCGCAACGTCGGATGGGTAAAGTGAAGGCGTGACATAGAGAGGCAGCACACCCGTTGCGACAGGCGGCGTGAGCGGCCAGTAGACCGAGAACGGGATAAGCAGAACCAGCGCGTAGCCTGCCCACCTGACCAGCGCCGCGCGCCGATCACCGGTAGCTGGCTGGTTCATTTGACCTCTGTGCCCGGTTGCGCGGGTCGCAACCGGTAAAGCAAACCCACGGGCGTAGCGTCGAGCGTCGCGGGCAAATCGTCCGGCAGGGTATCTATGTAAACGGGACGCCGGGCGACCTCCCGTGTGACGAGGTCGTACATATCTCCCTGCGCGATGAGAAAGCGATTGATCGCCTGCACGTCCGGGCGCAGGCCCTCGACCAATTGCAAATACTCGATCAGCGGTACGGTATCCCAGCGGCCCAGCACCAGCGCGCCGGGCTCTGCCTCGCGCAGAAGTGTTACACCCCGCTCTCGCACGCTCCAATCACCGGCGCGGTTGACCAAAGGCCAGTTCCATATTGCGGCCACCAACACCACGCCGGCCATCGCGCCTCGCAGTAGCCATATTTCCCAGCGCATCACACCGGCGCTCCGGCTCTCACCCAGCCAATTGACCAGCCATTGGTAGCCCGCGCCAAGCCACAACGCCCAGATAAGATAAACCGACAGGAACATCGTGTCCTTGTCAGGCACGCGGTAATCAACAAAGAACACCGCGCTGACCACGAACATCAAGAGAAGCATAACACCGGCCGGTCGCTCGCGCCTCAGAAGCACTACGGCCCCGAGCAAACCCGGCCCGACGCCGGCCGCAAAGAACGCCCGCCACAGCCGCACCCCGAATTGCGCCACCTCGCCCCACAATTCGGCGCCGCGATAGTCGAACATAGACGCCGCAAACGTCTGCGCGGAAACGAGCCCCCACAAATCGCCAGGTGAGTCCAGATGCAGTGGCCTGAACGTTCCAGTCGCGTCATAATGGCCCGCATAATTAAAGGCGGGCTGTGCCGCGTAGCGCAGCGGCAGATAGAGGTACACGCTCAGACCGAGCAGGAGCGCGCCCATCGCCGGCATGGCGTCGAGCGCCATCTGGCGCGGTGACAACGCCTGCCGCCGCACCGTAGAGATGATACACCATGCACAGCCGGGGATCAGCAAGAGCGTGGCTCCGTGATGCGCAAGGCCCAGCCCCAACAGCAGGCCCACCCACACAAGCCGTCGCGGAATCGGGCGTTCGGCCCAACGCCCGAGCGCGAGAATCAGCCCCGCCGTCAGCGCGGTCTGGAGGGTATAAACTTCGGCGATCAGCGAGAGCGCCCAGAAGAACGTGGAGCAGGCCAGCAGTCCAAGTGCCCCTATCGCCGCCACGCCGCTCACCCCCCAACGGCGCAGGATGCGC
>JACQEC010000107.1 GCA_016200765.1 Chloroflexota bacterium
ATGGCGAGCAGGTACAGGTTGAAGACGACGCTCGTCGTGCCGTAAATCATGTCCATGCCGACGATGTGCAGAAGGTACAGGCGGGCATTGTGGCTGAACGCCTTCACCTTCTGCCAGTAACTGTCCTCTGTCCCTGCGTGGTTTGCGGTAAGGTTAGCGGTCATGGTCTCCCTCCCTGAGAGTGGTTATGCAGTAAGCCATGAAGGCTCACCGCGTGCTTGCTGGCGACAATCCCTCACCCCTACCCCTCTCCCTTTATAGGGAGAGGGCGCGCCAACAACGGCGGATCAACCGAATGCGCGCCGGTCATTGTGAGCGGCTCTGCGCGCGATGGTTGTCAATGCGCGCCCAAGTTTCGCCGAAGATCAGGTTGTGAACGTGGTCGGAGGCCAGAAAATCGTGCGGGAAGCCCAATTTCAGACGGCTGACCTCATCGAGGTCTTGCAGTTGCGCGGGCGTCAGTTCGAAATCGAGGCACGCGAGATTTTCGTGCAACTGTGCCGCCGTGCGGGCGCCGATGATCGGGATGATCAGCCCGCGCGCTTGCTGTTGACGCACCCAATTGATCGCGACCTGCGCCGGTTTGCACCCGATGGCGACGGCGACCGCCATCACGCGGTCGGCCAGCGCCATCGTCCGTTCGTCGGCCTGACTACTGCGCTTCGGGCCGGGCTCGTTCCGGTTATATTTGCCGGTGAGTTCGCCGCCCTCCAAAATCCCCCACGTCATGACCGCCATGTCCAATGCGCGCGCCATCGGCAGTAGATCGCGCTCCACAGCGCGGTCGGCAAGACTATACGGAACCTGAAGGGCGACAAAGCGCGACCAGCCGCGCAGGTCAGCCAGCGTGTTCGCCTGCGAAACGACCCAGGCAGGCGTATCGGAAATGCCGACATAGAGAACCTTGCCCGCCCGCACCAGATCATCCAGCGCGCGCATGACTTCCTCCACGGGCGTCATATCGTCCCACATGTGGAGGTAGTAGAGGTCAAGGTAATCCGCCTTCAGCCGCTTCAGACTCAATTCCAACGAGCGCACCATATTCTTGCGATGGTTGCCGCCAAAGTTGGGATCATCTTTGCGGGTCGTCAACGAATATTTCGTGGCGACCACAAAATGATCGCGGTCGGTGGCGATAAACTCGCCGAGGAACCGTTCGGCAGAGCCGTCGGTGTAGTTGCTGGCGCTATCCACGAAGTTGCCGCCCGCATTGGCGAACCCATCAAAGATCGCGCGGCTCTCCTCTTTGGAGGCGCCCCAGCCCCAGTCTTCGCCGAAGGTCATCGTGCCGAGGCACAACTCGGATACCCGCAACCCGCTTCTGCCCAGCAATTTGTATCGCACAACCTCTCCCTTTAAATACTCACCATCATCTGGTTGTCCGGTTGAATTCACCATCACTCTATCACAAGACGGGGCTGATCACATCGTCCAATGGGTCAGTTGCGGCCTGTACGTATGGGCAGATTACGGATTCAACCTGATCAAGCCCTGCTGGACGGCCAGCGACACGGCCTCGGTGCGATTGGCCGCGCCGAGCTTGCCCAAGAGCGAACTGACGTGAAACTTGACGGTGCGTTCACTGATCACCAACCGGGCGGCAATTTCCTTATTAGCCTTGCCTTGCGCCAGCAGGACCAAGACGTCGCGCTCGCGCTCGGTTAACAGGTCGGTCGTCTCCTTTGGGCTGACGGCCGGAGAGCCGGCGACGCGCTTCAGCAGGCGCGAGACGACGAGCGGCTGCCAGAGGGAGCCGCCTTCGCTCACCACGCGGATCGCATGAAAGATCTCTTCGCGCGGCACGCCCTTGAGCAGATAGCCCTGCGCCCCGGCCTGTAGGGCGCCGATTATTTTGTCGTCGGTATCGAACGCCGTCAGGACGATCACTTTCAGGTCGGGACTTTGCGTCCGCAGATGGGACAGCGCCTCAACACCATCCATCTGCGGCATTTCAAGGTCAAGCAGGATCAGGTCGGGGTGGAGATGGGCCGCCTGGCGGACAGCCTCGGCCCCGTCGGCGGCTTCGCCCACGACAACAAACTCGGCCTGCGTGCCAAGCACGGCCATCAACCCATCGCGCACGACGGGATGATCATCAACGATTAGGATGCGAATCGGATTCATGAGAGGGGCACGGCAATTTCAAGCCGCGTACCGGCGCCGGGGCTGCTCCGCAGATGGAGACTGCCGCCGAGCAGACGCGCGCGCTCGTTGAGGCCAATCAGCCCGTAGCGGCCCTTCGGGATGAGCGAAGGCTCAAAGCCGCGCCCGTCGTCTTCGATGGTCAGGTGCGCGTGAGCGGGCGTGGTGGCAAGGCGCACCGTGATGGAGCGGGCGCTGGCATGGCGCACGATATTGGTCAGCGCTTCCTGCGCCATCCGGTACAACCCAACCTCGACGCGCACCGGCAGCGGGCGACTGCCGCCCATCACCTCAAGGTGTGTCGGGAGGTTCCACTTGGCGGACCACTCACGCGCGAGGGTGTCCAGCGCCTCTGCCAGCGTGCGGCCTTCCAGCGGCGCGGCGCGAAGGTCGAGCACCGAGCGCCGCGCCTCATCGAGATTGGCGCGCGTCAGCGCGAGTGCCTGCTGTACGGCTTGCCGCGCCCGCTCCCGGTTTGCGCCCGATTCGATCAGCGCATCGGCGGCTTCAAGTTGCAAGACGGTGGCCGAGAGAGCCTGTGCCAGCGTATCGTGAATCTCGCGCGCCAGCCGGTTGCGCTCTTCAGTAGCGCCGAGTTGCGCGCTGTGGGCAAAGAGGCGCGCCCGTTCCAGAGCAATACCGACCATATCGCCCACTGTGTAGAGGAGGCGCAGATCGTCCAGCGAAAGCTCGCGCCAGTCGGCGCTCGCCACGTTGAGCACACCCAACTGCCTGCCGCGTGCGTACAGGGGAATGGAGGCATGGTAACGCAGGCCGTCTGTGCCGTCCACCAGTCCGTTCAGACGCGAGCACGTGATGACGTTGACGTTGGCCGCGCCCGCTAAATCGCCGGCGCGGAAGGTGTCGAGGCAGTAGCACGTGCCTTCCATGCGATGCGGCGCATCGGTCAGGGCCGGCGGCAAATTCTGCGCGGCGGCGAGATACGATTCGCCGGTCTCCTCGCGCAGGAGCCACGTCCAACCCGTCTGGAGATCGAGCAGGGCGACCACTTGCGCCAGCGCGGTCTGTAGCGCGCGGTCGAGATCAACCTCACGGTTGAGGGATTCGGCAATCGCGTTGAGGATCGAGAGCTCGCGGTTGCGGCGCTCCAACTTCTCGGTGTCGGATACGGGCCAGATGTTTAACAAGCAGAACGGTCCTCATCAAATCGGGCGCTGTGCAACGCCTCGGCAGAACTTCAACGGGCCGCGCTACTGGGAGGCCGGCACGATACAGTCGGGCGAGTTGTTCTCCGGCGAATTGACGAGGCGGGAGACGGCGTAGGCCTCCATCTCTTCCGCCGGATACGGTTTCAGCAGAGCCAACAACCCATCCGCATGCCGGTTGGCTGGGTCGAGCCATAACGAGCGTTGGTCTTGGGGAACGATGACGGGCATCCGGTTGTGAATCGGTTGCATCAGCGCGTTAGGCTCGGTGGTGATGATGGCGCAGGACGTGATCGGCTCGCCGTCGGGCGATGTCCAGCGGTCGTATAGACCGGCAAAGGCAAAGGGTTGATGGGACGCGAGCCGGATATACATCGGGGTTTTGCGCGCGCCGAGTTTCTGCCACTCGTAGAAGCCGTCGGCGACAATCAGGCAGCGCCGGCTTTTCAGCAGTCGCTTGAAACTGGGTTTCTCGGCGAGCGTCTCGGCGCGCGCGTTGATCATTTTCGAGCCAATGGCGATGTCTTTAGCCCAGACCGGAATCAGTCCCCAGCGCATCACGTCCAGCCGATTGCGGTTCTCGTGCTGAATAACAGCCATCACGGGCTGCGTTGGCGCAATATTGTAACTGGGTTCGGGCGCGAATGCAACCTCTTGAATGTTGAATGCTTGCTGGATGTCGGCCAGATTGGTGGATAGGGTAAATCGTCCGCACATGGTAGCCCACCTCCGTGAGTCCAGTATAGCACAAAAGTTCTTAAACGCCTAAGCCGCGAAGCGTGGCATAAAAAAAACAACACCCGCCGCGCGGCGGGTGTTGTGTGTAAACTCAGCGGGGCAGATTCGCGCCCGGCTGTTGCACGACTTACAGACTCAAAGCGTTACGGCATGGCGAAGGCCGAGAACAAATCCTCGCACGTCGCGCCGGGGACACGCGCATCGGTCCACGACAGGTGGAACCGGCCTACCGCGCTGGTGTCCATGCCCTGATAGTCGCCGTACTGATTGCCCAGATCACAGCCGACGGTCTCGTTCGATGTGGCGGTGGTGACCAACAGGTTTGCGCCCCATGTCCGGGGTCGCTGCGAGTGTCATAGAACGACACGCCAACGGTGCCGTTGGGCGAAACAGAGATGGCCTGATGGAAGTGGTAGGCGCTGACTGTATCATCGTTGATTTTCGCTTCAGCAGACCAAGTTGTGCCACCATCATCAGAATAAACAACGTAGATATTGGTGTTGGAGCCACTCGTACCGATGTCGAAGTACGAGACGTACAGGCGCCCGGCATTAGCGGTGCCGGCCGGGGCGACTGCCGTCATGGGCATTGGCAGGACGCCGCGCGAGTTCTGCGGCGGAATGAAGATGAAGAACCCGGATGTGTTGATGCGGAAGGTGTGGGCGACGTGATCCGTGCCCCAGGATGCGCCGCCGTTGGTGGAGCGGTCAACCCAGATCTTCTTGCCGCTATAATCTTCCCACGTAGCATAGACGGTGCCGTCGGGAGCGGTGGCCGCGTTCACGCCGATGGTCGTGCTGGTGTCATTAATCTTCGGTGAGCGCACCCAGCCGGTAAAGCCGTCGCGCGAGTAAAGCAGGTAGGCCGTATTGTTTGCGCCGTTATCGTCGTAGCCGATATAGGCGGTGTTCTTGAACGCGCTGCTTGCCGAGCGGTCAATTGTCATCATGTCGCGGTCGGGGAAGCCGCCGGCGATAGTGAACTTGGTCAACGTCCACGTCGTCTGCCCAACCTTGCGGTAGGCGTAGCGCTGGTCGGAGCACTCGTAGGCCATGAACGCGTCTCCAGCGCTATTGAAGGCAAGCCATGTGTCGTAGCAGAAAGACGTGATACCGGTCGTCACAACAACCCACGTCTTGCCGCCGTCGGTGGACTCCTTCAACAATTTCGTGCTTGAGCCCAAACTCAGGTCGTTGTTGGAGGCCAGGAGATGGAATGGATTCGTGGGATCCACCGCGATGGACGTCTCGCTCTGCGAGCCGCTCTGGTTGGAAACGTTAACATTACGCCCAGCCCTGCTGAGTGGGCTGAGCATATCGCCTAGCGGGGACGGGTTATTAGTAAGTCGAACTGGGATTGTGTTGAAGCCTGACGCAATGGCGGGCGCCGCGCCGGGCGTGATACCCACGGTGGATAACGCAACGGCGAGTAGCAGGGCTACAAACACCGCTTTCCGCAATGGAAAACTTGGCATTGTTTCTCTCTCCTTGGGGGTAATTAGACTGCCTCATTATATGTTCGAGACTTCGCGCTTACGGGCAGCGCGCCTGCAAGGTTTTCTGATGTCCTCCTTTCCTTCGGCAATTGCCTTGGAGAGCCGATAGCCTAGAGTGCATAGGGAAGGCGCCTGCCACATGTTCAGATAGCCGTGAGCGGAGAGAACTTCGTACGCATAGATAGTATAGGCCATATCCGAGGTGAGCGCAAACACGGTTCAGAGGGCACATTTTCAGGCATCGCCACTCAGGCACGGCTTGCTTCTGTCCGGCTGAAGCCTGCGCTCCCTATACCCACCCAGCGTTTTCGTGAACGACTGCGGATGCAGTTCAGATTAGCGGTGCACCGAACCTGCGCCGCAGGTTTCCTCGCTGGCGCGCCTGCTGATTGGGTCCACAGACGCCGCAAGCGCTTATAGTCTACCAAGCCTTAGCCTATGGAACAAGGCGCGGATGTCCCAAGATTCTTGGGACATTTGACATGCGCGATGCGTCCCGGGCTGCGGCCATACTGCCGGGCAGGCATAAGTGGGTCTATAATCATGGGGCTGTGGCATCTCTTAATCTTTTGCGCGCGCGCACGCTGATAGCCTTATCGCTGTGCGCCGCGGTTATCGCAATCGTCTTTGCCTTGCTCGCCAACGCGATTGACCGCGACGAGCACTTTGAGCGCATTCTTCAACGCGGCGTGCTGCGCGTGGGCATGGACGCCAGTTTCCCGCCCTTTGAGTGGGCGGATGAACGGGGCGCCCTGATGGGCCTGGATGTTGATCTCGCCAACGAGCTGGGCCGGCGTATGAGCCTCCGAGTGGAGTTAGTCAACACGGCCTTTGACGCTTTGTACGAGGAACTCCGCGCCGGGCGCTTCGACGTGATCATCTCTGCGCTCCCCTATGATCCATCGCGCACGCGAGACGTGAACTATTCGCAGATCACCCTCAATGGTGGCGCCGTGCTGGTGGTGCGAGCCGGCGATTCAACCCCAAAGCGCCCGGCCGATCTGCAAGCCGGTGCGGTGGCTGTCGAAGCCGGATCCAACGAGGAAACAATGGCGAGGAGGCTGGAAGCGCGCGCGGGCTTTCACACGTTGAGCGTGCCGACCTTGCAGGATGCCGCGCGGGCCGTTGTGGACGGGCGGGCGCGCGCGCTAATCGCGGATGGTGTGTCGGCGCGGCTTCTGCAACGCGGCGACCCGCGCCTGATGATCACCGGCGATCCGCTGAGCGATGAGCCGAACTACGTCATCGCCATGCCAGTTGAATCGCCGAAGCTGCTGGCCGTGATTAACCGTTACCTAGACGACATGAAGCGTGATGGCAGCCTGAACCGGATCCGTGACCGGTGGCTTTGAGCGCAAGAACTGCCAATCGTCATCCGCGTTGACACTGCGGTTGGGGTATGTGTCAACATCGCGATAAGGCGTATTGGGCGCGCCAGTGCGGCGAATGACGATGTTGGCGCGCGGTATCATCTGCCCGCGTGCATCCACAAGCCGCCCCGCGATATTGCCGGTACCCGGATAGGGCTTGATCCAAAGCGCCGGGTTGCGTGTGCTGGCGTAGTCGTTGTTGCCGACGCGGACTTCAAAGTGAAGGTGTGGGCCAATGGCTTGCCCCTCTTCGCCTACCGCGCCGATAACCTGCCCCTCGCGCACGCTGTCGCCCACTCGCACACTCATGCGAGACAGATGGGCGTACAGCGCATAAACAGATTGCCCGTGCCACAGGCGATTGGATTCAACTACGATCAGATTGCCATAGAAGTTTAGTTCCAGCCCGTACGCAATCTTGCTGTCGGTCCCGGCGACGATGACGGCACCGGCTCCAGCGGCCAGCACCGGCGTGCCAACGCTGTTTCCGTCGAAATCTACCCCCCGATGCAAGTAAAGGCTCCCGTCGCCGTAGGTGCCATAGAGATAGGTTGGATTCATATAATCCTGATTCTGCGAACCGATGGGGCGCGCGAGCCAGTAATGTTCGGGGGGAGTTGGCGTGGGCGAGGGGGTGGGCGATTGTGTCGCCGTGCCTGTCGGCGGCAGAGTCTTTTCAGCGGCGGGCAGCGCGGTAGGCTGGGGCGTCGGGGTGGGCGAAGGAGCGGCGAGCGTGGACGTGACCTCTACGGGAGGCGCTGTTGCCGGGGTCGAGGTATTGGTTGGAGTATCTTGCGGAGCCGCGCCGTTTGCAGGCCCGGCGGACGTGTCTGTAACAATCGTGTTGACGATCACGACGGTGCCGCAAAGGAGCAGTCCAACCGTCATGAAGACGGCCAGCAACAGCGACTGTCCGGCGCGTGTGCGCGGCGGGTGCAGTGCGCGGGCCGACGGATATTTTTGTTTGTTGCGGGGCGGCGGTGAATAAACCCTTGTCATGTCCCTACGGCCCCCACGAAATGCGCTCGGTCATAAAGTCCATATCCGGTTCCACGGAATAGCCGCCGCCGAGAGGGAACAGCAGGCGCGCGTCGCTGCCGTCGGTTCTCATCGCCCAGACCGCCCATTGGCCAGAGCGGTTGCTGACGAAGGCGATGAACTTCTCATCGGGCGACAATGCGGGCAGGCCGTCATCGGCAGGGTTTTTGGTCAAGTTTGTGGCTTTGCCGCCTGCGAGCGGGACTTTGTAAATCTCCCAGTTGCCATCGCGCCGCGACATGAATAGCACCGTCTCGCCGGCGTTGGCCGGGGCCGTGTCTACGCCATCTTGCGGCTCTGCGGTGATGAGCGCGGGCGAACTGCCGTCCGCGTTGACGCGAATCAGTCCGCACTCACCCGTCGTGCCCCAATAGTAGTTACAGCCGCTATAGACAATCTGTCCATTGGCCATCCAGGTCGGGTAGCGGCCAAGCAGAACGTACGGGCCAACCTTCAGCCACGCGCAGTTCTCCGGCGGACGCTGAACGTTGATGGTGCAGAGCCGCCACGCCCGGTCGGGCATCTCACTCGACGAAAACACTGCCAACTGTCCATCCGATGACCATGAAGGCAGAGATGCTTCTTCATGGGTATGCTCGACGAGTTGCTCAACCCCGCTCTGCAGGTTCAAGATGAAAAGATTGAGTTTGCCCCCCTCCATCCCACGCAGGGCTATGCGCCTCCCATCCGGGCTTAGCTGGGGCTGGCGGCGCCTCGGCGCGATCAGCCGCCGGTCTGATCCGTCAACCGCGCTGATATAGACATCGTACGCTTTCAAATCGGTGTACTGGGGATTGAATACAGAATAGACGATGTGCCCCGTCAAGGGCGCCACGGGCGTGGGCGTGAGTGTGGGCGGGCGTGGGGTCGCGGTGGGCAGGCGCGGGGTGTCGGTTGGAGGCTGGACGGTTGGGGTGGGCGTGAGCGCCGCCGTGGTTGCCGACGGCGTGGGCGGTATCAAATCTGCGGCGCGAGGTGTCGGGGATACTGGCGCGACGAGCGAGTTGGCCGCGTTCTGATTAACGGCCAGCAGGGCACCGGCGCCTATCAGGCAGACAAATAAGCCGGCCGCTATGGCTATCCACCGCACGTTAGCCCCGCGACCCGCACCCGCTGTTCCAGCCGGTGGGGCCGCAGCCGCTTGAGAGGGCTGATCGGGCTTCGCGGGGGAGTCGTCCGGAGTTGGAGGCGTTGGCATCGCGCGCGAGACTGGCCGCGGCGCTGGCAGGCGAAACCCGCAGTAGCCGCAAAAGGCTGCATCCGCCTCGACGAGCTGTCCACAGCGGAGACAGGCAACCACCTCTGACGGCGTTTCAGTGCGTGGGGGTTCCCCGGGGGACCAAGCACCGTCTTCGTAGAAATACCAGCGACCGGTCTGCGCGCCGATGAGCCACGTACGGCCCTGTGCGTCTTCAAACCAGAGCTTGGTCGCCTCAGCGCGAAACTCCTGCGGGCTGATGGCGCCGGCCTCGAGCTTGGATTTTAATTCGGTATATTGGCGCTCAAGACGCTCAACCTGAAGCATAGCGTGTTCGACGGCTCCCAGCCTTGGCAGTCACCGGAATTGTAAACTGGATGGGACGCCAAGCCATCCTTAAGCCTCTGATCTTTCGGTGACAATCTCGATGTTGACCGCGCTCACTTTGTACTCGGGGATGAAGGCTACCGGGTCTACCGCGTCGTTGGTCAGCAGGTTGGCGGCGGCCTCGGCGTAGTGGAACGGAATGAATACCACGCCGCGGGATGACTTATCCGTCACGCGGACGCGAAGTTCGATAGCGCCGCGCCGCGAGGAGACTCGCACCCACTGCCCGTCTTCAATATGCAGGTGCGAAGCGTCGGACGGATTGATCTCGACCAGCGGTTCAGGCGCGGCATGATCAATTTGTGAATGACGTGTGATGGTTCCGCCATGCCAATGGTACAGGACGCGCCCGGTCGTCAGGATAAAGGGGAATTGGGCGTCCGGCGATTCCACAGACGGTTTGTAGACGAGTGGGTGAAACTTGCCCCGACCGCGCGGAAAGGTATCGGTAAACAGGATGGGCGTGCCCGGATGATTGGTTGTGGGCACCGGCCACTGTAGGCCTTCTGGCTCCAGGCGATCGTAGGTAATACCGGCATAGGCGGGCACGAGCGAGGCCATCTCATTCAGGACCTCGGCGGGCGATTGGAAATCCCAATGGGCGCTGCGCGCCACACCGAGCTTGGTCTCAATGCGCTTCGCCAAATCGCAAACGATCGTCCAATCGGGCCGCGTCTGGGCGGGCGGTTCAACGACTGTGCGCACACGCTGGACGCGGCGGTCGGTATTGGTAATCGTTCCTTCTTTTTCCAGCAAAGAGGCTGCGGGCAGGAACACATCGGCCAACTCTGCGGTCTCGTTGATGAACAGGTCTTGAACAACGAGGAATTCAAGTTTCTGCAGGCATTGGGCCGTATGGTGGAGGTTTGGCTCGGACATCAAGGGGTTTTCGCCCATGATGAACATGGCCTTGACTCGGCCTGCGCCGGCGGCGCTGACAATCTCCGTTGTCGTCAGGCCGCGATGCGCGGCAGGAGCGGCGCCCCACTGGCGGGCGAACTTCTCGACCACCGCCGGGTCGTCCGCCGGCTGATAGCCGGGGTAGTGCCATGGCATCGCGCCCGCATCCGATGCGCCTTGCACGTTGTTCTGACCGCGCAGGGGGTTCAGGCCGGTGCCCTCGCGGCCAATGTGCCCTGTGAGCAGCGCCAGATGGATCAGGCTCATCGCGTTTTCAGTGCCGTGGGTGTGCTCCGGGATGCCGAGCGCCCAGTAGATAACGCCTCGCCGGGCTGTCGCGTACAGGCGCGCCGCGCGCACGATGTCTTCGGCGGGCACACCGCAAATGAGCTCGGCGCAGGCCGGCGTGAATTCCTCCAGCGTCTTGACGTAGGTCTCAAAATTCTCGGTGCGCTTCTCGATGAAGTCGCGGTTAATCAAATTTTCGCGGACGATCACATGCGCCATCGCCGAGAAGAGAGCCACATCGGTTCCGGGGCGCTGGCAGAGCCACAGGTCGGCGAAATCCACCATTTCGACGCGCCGCGGGTCGGCGACGATCAGGCGCACGCCGTGACGGCGCACCGCTTCCTTCATTTGCAGTGCGATAATCGGATGAGATTCGGCGGTGTTGGAGCCGGTGACGATCATCACGTCGCTCTTAACGCACTCGCTCGCCGTGTTGGACATGGCCGACGAGCCAATCGCCATCTGCAAGGCGACGACTGAACCGGCGTGGCAGAGCCGCGTGCAGTGGTCAATGTTGTTTGTGCGCAGGACGGCGCGGAATAACTTCTGTAGAAGGTAGTTGTCCTCGTTTGTGGCCTTGGCACAGCAGAAAGCGGCCAGCGCATCGGGGCCATGCTGCCGGTACGTCTCGGCGAAGCGGTCTGCGATCAGGTCGAGCGCCTCGTCCCACGAGGCGGGCTCGAACCGGCCGCCGCGCTTGATCATGGGCGAGGTGACGCGCTGGGAATTGTAGATAAAATCCCAGCCAAAGCGACCCTTGACGCACAGGTTGCCGTGGTTGACCACGGCATCGTACGGCGAGGTCGCCTTCAGGATTTGACCGGCTTTGACGTGCAGGTCGAGCTTGCAGCCTACCCCACAAAACGGGCAAGTGGTCGAGACGATACGCTCGGTCATCATCGTCAATGCTCCTTAAGAGCCGTATTCATTGAGGCGATTATACTCTGGCCTATGGACATGCGCAAGACGTTGAAGCCGGTGGGACGCAGTTCAGTGGGTTCACCTATGCCCGCCACCCGACATGTGCCCTAGATCACGAAAAGCCCATCGCACATTGTCACCGGAGCGCAGGCTTCAACTGGATAAGGGTATGATAGATGGCTACTGAAGCGGGTTTTGCATCTGTCCGGCTGAAGCCCAATGGCATTAAGTTAAGATTGGACAAGGCGAGCCATCTGCGGTAAACCTTAGCGATGACTGAAAAAAAGAACTCCAGATCATCGAGCATCTGCGGCAAACGCTGTGCGCCGACGCCACCCGTGAACGC
>JACQEC010000072.1 GCA_016200765.1 Chloroflexota bacterium
GTGTTCGCGCAGGGCGGTCAACTCGGCCCGTTGCGGGGCGCTGAGCACCAACGGCTGGGCTTCCATTCTCCCTCCTCAACTCAGAATGGTCTCAGTATGCCATCGGTAGATTATTTTGTAAAAGTGCAAGAAACCGCCTGCTATGAAGAGAAAACCCGCTGAAGCGGGTTGAGACCGGTTCGCTCAGTGCGCTGCGTGACGGGCAAGCGGGGATCAGGCCGAAGGGTCGGAGAGGTGAGAGGGTCTGCGCTAAGGGCGAAGCCACGGCCAGCCCCCGATCCAGTCGGGGGCCAGCCATGCGGTTGCCCCACAGCGTGCGGTGTGGCGGTTGCTCCGCCCCGACGAATCTGCGCTATCCCCCGGCGGGGCCGCAACCACCCTGCGTTGTCGCGGCGGCGCACTCGCGCTATAATCTCCCTGCATCACCAGTTCACGAGAGGCTTTCCTATGCCTGTGGGGTCAACCGCAATCCCTCGCTCTGTGATCGTGGTCGGGGCAGGCATCTTTGGCGTAACCGCCGCGCTGGAACTGCGCCGCCGCGGCTATCGCGTCTCGCTGTTCGACCCGGGGCCACTGCCGCACGCTCAAGCCGCCTCCACGGACATCAGCAAGGTCATCCGCATGGATTACGGCGCAGACGATCTGTACCTATCGCTGATGGAAAAGGCGTTTGCTGGTTGGGATGAATGGAATCGGCGATGGGATGAGCCGCCCTATCACGAAACCGGCTTCCTGTTGTTGGCGCGCCGCGCGATGGCCCCGGGCTCCTTTGAGCATGATAGCTACAGCCTGCTGACCCAACACGGCCACCGGCCACAACGCGTGAACGCGGATACGCTTCAACAGCGCTTCCCCGCCTGGGCCGCCGGGTGCTACGCCGACGGCTACTTCAACCCGCGCGCCGGATGGGCGGCCAGCGGCAAGGTCGTCCGCCGCCTGACCGATCAGGCGCAGGCCGAAGGGGTTGTTGTGCGCGAGGGGCTGGCCTTTGCGCGCTTGTTGGAGGAAGGCTCGCGTGTCGCGGGCGTCATCACGCGCGATGGCGAACAGCACCGCGCGAATAACGTCGTGATGGCGGTTGGCGCGTGGACGCCGTCGCTCCTGCCCCATCTGGGCGACGTGATGTGGGCGACTGGACAGCCGGTGCTCTATTTTCGCCCGGACAACTACGCCGAATTTCAGCCGCCGCGCTTCACCGTCTGGGCCGCCGACATCGCCAACACCGGCTGGTATGGCTTTCCAGCAATGGCCGACGGCACGCTCAAGATTGCTAACCACGGGCCGGGCCGCCGCGTGCATCCCGACGAACCGCGCGCGGTGGATGCGGGCACGGAAGCGCATTTCCGCGCGTTCCTGCGCGAGTCGCTCACTGCGCTGGCCGGCGCGCCGCTGATCGCCAGTCGCCTCTGTCTCTACTGCGATACGTGGGATGGCAACTTTTGGATTGACCGCGACCCCGACCGGCTGGGGCTGGTGGTCGCCGCCGGGGACAGCGGCCACGGCTTCAAGTTCGCTCCGGTGCTGGGCGGCCTGATCGCCGACGCGCTGGAGCGCAAACCGAACGCATTTGCGGCGCGCTTCGCGTGGCGGCCGCGCGGCCCGCTCGCTACCGAAGACGCGCGCTATCACGAGAACGGTCAAGGGGATGTCGCATGGAGATAGTCGTCTCGCACGCGCAAAGCCGCGTGCCGGTTGTCGTTTTTCACGTCAGCGGCAGGCTTGATGCGGCCACGCACGCCCAGTTGGTCCAACAGGCGCGCGCGGCGTATGATGCGGGCATGCGTCATCTGGTCATTGATTTGAGCGAGTGTTCGTTCATCAGCAGTGCGGCCCTGCAGGCGATCCACAAAATCCTCATCATGTTGCGCACCGCCCCATCAGCCGGGTCCGGTCAGAGCGCGCGCCGCGCAGCCGGGAAAGGCTCCGGCAAATCGCCCTACCTGAAATTATGTGGCGCGTCGCCGTCTGTGCGAGAAGTGTTGAGCATAGTCGGTTACGACGGCTTTATGGATCTGTACCCGTCGCTGGGCGATGCGCTGGGCGCGTTTGACGAGTAACGATTCACCAACTTCGGGCGTCTGCTCATGAAACACGGAAGGCAGCAATGAAATACGGTTTCGTTTTCCCCGGCGGCGAGGCGCGCGCGGCTGTCGAGCTGGCCGAGCAAGCCGAAGCGGCAGGCTGGGACGGGTTCTTTGTGCCCGACGCGCTTTGGTGGCACGACCCGTGGATAACACTGGCCGCGGTGGCAATGCGCACCGAGCGCCTGCGCATCGGGACAATGATCACGCCCGTCTCGCGCCGCCGCCCGTGGACGCTGGCAAGCCAGACGGCGACGCTCGACCGGCTGTCCAACGGGCGGGTGATTCTCTCGGTCGGCCTCGGCGCAACAGACTCCGGCTTTGCCGAATTTGGCGAGGCCACCGACCGCAAGGCCCGCGCGGAATTGCTGGATGAAGGGCTGGACATCATCACCGGCCTGTGGCGCGGGCAGTCCTTCAACTACAGCGGGAACCATTACACGCTTCGCGAGGTGAAATCGTTCCCGCCGCCCCCGCCGCCGGTGCAGTCGCCGCGCATTCCGATCTGGGTTGTCGGAGCGTGGCCGCGCCCGAAATCAATGCAGCGCGCCCTGCGCTATGACGGCCTTTTGCCGAACAAGTTAAACGCGGATGGCAAGCACGGGAAACTGACTCCGGCCGATGTGCGGGCGATGAAGGCCTACATTGAAAATAACCGCACAGAGCCAACGCCGTTTGACATCGTTGTGGAAGGGCGCACTCCGGGCGATCACCCCAAGAAGGCCATTGCCGAGGCGAGCCGTTGGGCGAAGGCCGGCGCAACCTGGTGGCTGGAGGCGGACTGGTCGGGGGCTGACCTCGACCGCTTGCGCGCGCGCCTCCGGCACGGGCCGCCCCAGTTGGATGGGGAACCGTTCGCCCGCGAGTGATGTATTCGTATCAGGGTATCCTCCACGAAAGGGAGTCGGATATGATACGATGCGCTCGCGGACTTGCCGTCTTGGTATGGCTGTCCACCTTAACAGCCTGTGCGGCACTGTCAACACCGGCTGGACAATCAGAATCTTCTCCGGTCCTGACCCGGCCTGCTACGGCCGTCGCCGCACAACGCGCTGAAACTATCCCCACGGCGACGGTGAGCGCGGCGGCGACCATGGCTCCCTCCCCCAGCAATAGCGTGGTAACGGCTATCGCCGGGATGACAGCCAGCCGGGCCGCGCACACCGCCACGCTCCTGCCGGATGGTCAAGTGTTAATCGCGGGCGGCTTTGACGCCGAGCACGGTCTCTCCAGCGCGGAACTCTTCGACCCCGCGACACGCACGTTCTCACCGACCGGCCCCATGAGTGTAGCGCGTTATTCGCACACGGCTACGCTTCTCCCCAACGGCAAGGTGCTCATCGCGGGCGGCTACAACGGAGATTACCTGTCCAGCGCGGAACTATACGACCCAGCTGCCCGCCAATTCATCCCTGCCGGTCAAATGACGGTAGCCCGGCATGACCAACTGGCTGTTCTGCTATCCAGTGGCAAGGTGCTGTTGGTGGGCGGCGTCGGCGTGGGTTATGAGTTCCTTTCCAGCGCGGAACTGTACGACCCGGCGACCGGCGCTTTCGCCCTAACCGGCAGTATGGCTACGCCCCGCGAGGGGCATATGCTCACGCTTCTCGCAGATGGGCGGGCGCTGATTACCGGCGGCCATCAAGGCCGCCACTCGGAGATTATCATCCATGCCAGCGCGGAGATATACAATCCGGCGACCGGCGCCTTCACCCCAACCGGCAGTATGACCCTCAAGCGACACAAACACGACGCGACACTGCTCTCCAATGGGAAGGTGCTGATTTCCGGCGGCTCGGACGAACGCGACGACCGCGGCGCCTATCGCAGTGCGGAAACCTATGACCCGCAAACCGGCATATTTACCTGGGCCGGGAATATGACCACAGCCCGTTACAAGCATCAGGGTACGTCGGTCCTGCTGAAAGACGGCCGCGTACTGCTGATGGGGGGAGCGGCCAGCGCCGAGCTGTACGACCCGGCCACCGGCGTCTTTAACCCGCTCTCTACCGGCACAGGCGCAATGCGCTTGTTTGCGACCACCACGCTGTTGCCGGATGGCGCGGTATTACTGACGGGCGGTTATGGGCCGAATATCGCGGCGAGCGCGAAGGCCTGGCTGTTCATACCTTAATCACCGGCGCTGACGTCACACTTGTAACGCTTTCCGCGTTGACCGCTTGTTGCAGCCTCCGCAGAGACTGGCTATAATCCTCCCATAGCGTTCGATACCCAACCATCTATCGGGCTTGGATGTTCAGAGGCCCGCCTATGTTCTCCCTCCCCGGCTGGACAGTCATGTTCCTGTTCGTGAACATTGATCGCGGCGCGACGCGAGCGCCGTTTGCCCCTCACTCGCGGCCATGCTCACCAGCGGGTCGCCGCGCCTCTTGGCACCTGCGGGGCGAAGGCAACCATGGCCCTTGACTCCGCTCTGCTCGGACGCGCCGACGACCTTGAGGTTATCCGCCAGTGCGCGGCGGATGGCCTGTGCTGTTCGGTTGTCGGCGTGAGCAATCTCGGCAAGTCCACGTTGTTGCGGCACCTGTGCGCGCCCAAAGATGGCCGCGCGGCGGGCACGTTCGTGTATGTGGACTGCAACCAGATGCCCGAACGCACGGCGCGCGCCTTCTTCACCGCGACGTGGCACGCGCTGGCAACCGTGCTGGATGCGCCCGCGCGCGCGCTCGACCTGTATGACGCGATGGTCGCCGCGCCCAGCGATATGCTGGTGGGGCTGCGGTTTGAAGAAGGCATCGCGCTGGCCCTCGACCACGCGCCCAGGCCGCTCGTCCTGTGCTTTGACGAGTTTGACGAATCGTACCAGAACCTCCACCCGCAAGCCTTCCTCAACCTGCGCGCCCTGCGCGACCAGCACGGCGCGGCGCTGGTCTATGTCACGGCGACCGACCGCGAGCTGGCGCCGCTGACGACGACGCGCGAGCAGGGCGAGTTCTACGAACTGATCGTGCCGCGCGTTCACTTCTTGCGCTTCTGGGAACCGTCCCACACCCGCGCCTATTGCGCCTCGTTTGCCGCGCATGAACAGGTCACCTTTGACGAGACCGATATCGCGTTCATCCAGTCCCAGGCCGATGGGCATCCGGGGCTGGTGCAGGCGGTCTGCTACGCGCTCGGCGCGGTGACCGGCGCTCCCGTGCGCGATACGGCCCAGAACCGGGTGATCCATCAACTCGTCCAGCAATCGCTGGCGACCGACGCGAATGTGCGCGCGGAGTGCGAGAAAATCTGGAACGACCTCGAACCCGACGAGCGCGAAGCGCTTCTGGGCCTTCGGCGCGCCGAAGCCCCGAACGGGGCGCAGTCTGCCCTGCGCGGTTTGCGCGACAAGTTCATCGTGCGCGAGGGCGATGACGGCCCGCTGATGTTTTCCCGGCTCTTTGACGACTTCGTGCGCCGCCAGAAGTTCATCCACCAGCCGGCCTCGCGCGGCGTGTATATGGACGTGGACGCGGGCGGGGTGTGGGTGGACGGACAGGCCGTCAACGGCCTGACAGATATGGAATATCGCCTCGTGCTCTTCCTCTACGGGCGGCTGGATCGCGTCTGCGACAAGTACGCCATTGTCGAGGCGGTCTGGGGCCAAGCGTACATAGACAAGGTGGACGACACGCGCATTGAGAAACTCGTCAGCCGCGTGCGGCAAAAAATCGAGCCCGACCCGGCGCATCCGCGCTACCTGCTTAGCCTGCGCGGGCGCGGGTATAAGCTGGTCCGGTAGCCCAATCACCCACTATACGATTTATTCCCCTACATCGTGAGCCTGACGAACGAACCGTCAGCCTCTTAAGCCTGAATTGTCAGCCAGTTGTCAGGATTCTCGCCGCAGAATGTGCTACTATCACGCCAGATTCCCAAACACAGGAGGATATGATGGCTACACTATTGGAGAAGGTCCAAACGTTGATCGCCGCGAACCTGCATTCGCTGGTAGATGAGGCGCTCAAGATGAACTCGCTGGCCGTGATAGACGAATACATCCGCCAGGTCGAGCACAATCTGGATGACCTCGAGGACGCGACGGCTACGGTTGGCGGCGAGGTCAAGACGCTGAAGCGCAAGCAAGACGAGTTTGCCGGCAAAGTGAGCGAACTTGACAACAACATTGACCTGTTGCTGAAGGAGAGCAAAGAGGCGCTCGCGGTTGCCGCGCAGAGCAAGCTCAACTCGACCCAGCGGCTGGCCGAGTCGTACCAGCAGCAGTATCAGCGCCAGCAGGCCGAGTACCAGAAACTGCTCGACGCCAAGCTCAAGCTGGAGGCGAAGCTGACCACGGTCAAGCAGGAGCGCGACGAGATGCAGGCTCTGCTCGATCTGGCGCGCTCGAAGGAAGTGACCACGCGAACCGTGCAGTCGCTGGATAACCTCGTCGGCTCCGGCGATCAGGATATCGCGCGCATGGCCGACAGCATCCGCTCCCGCCTCGACAAAGCCAGCGCGCACGCCGAGATGCAGGCCACCCGGCTGGACGCGCAGATGGACGATGTGCTCGAGCGGCACACGCTCGACGCTCAACTGGCCGAGCGCAAGAAGAAGCTGGGGCTGGCGTAAGCAGTAACGGAGGACGAACGACCAGAAATTGGTCGTTCGTCCTCCACCCCACGTTGTCTGTAGGGGCGAAGCGTGCCGGCGGGTGACGAGCGACGGGTGATGAGAATTAGCCCGACACCCGACACTCGGCGCGCGGCCTCGCCCTACGGACGGGATATTCTTATGAACCGCACCCGCCTGATTTTTTTCGGCGTCGTCCTGCTCGCGCTCTTGATTGTCGGCGCGTCCCTCGCCTATCAACGCTTGAGCGGCGAGGCGCCGCTTGTCGCCCAAGGGCCCTTATCCGTGCGCATCGTCAGCGCCCTGCCTATCGAGCCGTGGGTACAGGAGGCTGCGCGGAAGTTCAACGCGGAAAAGCAAACGCTCGACGGCCAGAGCATCGTCGTCAGCGTCACCCCCATGGACAGCCTGACGGCGATGGGCAAGTGGGACCGCGGCGAATTCAACCCGATCCCGACCGTCTGGATTCCCGACAGCCGCTATCTGGTCGAGTTGGTGAACGCCATCTATAACGAGAAGTTGGGCCGCGACATCTTCCTGACCGACGGCGAGTACCGCGCGAAGCCGCTCGCGACCTCCCTGTTCTCGTGGGGCATCTACTCCAGCCGCGCGCGCGTCTTGCAGACCAAGTACGGCGCGATTGATTGGAAGGCCATCCACGACGCGGCCATCGCCAAGGGCGGCTGGCCCGAATTGGGCGGCCAGCCGGCGTGGGGTTACTTCAAGTTGGTCGTGCCGAACCCGCACAAGAACGCGGCCGGACTGCTGGCGATGGTGGCCGCCGCCGGTGAATATTACGACAAGACCAGCATCACGACCGAGGATGTGACCAATCCAAAGTTTCAGGCCTGGCTCAAGGAACTGATGGGCTCGGTCACGGACTTCTCCAGCCTGAGCGCCTATTCCGTCGAAGACCTCGCCCTGTTCGGCTACTCCGTCGGCGACGGCGGCCAGTTGTTGGAGAGCGACCTGCTCGTCAACATGGGCGGCATCCAAACGCGCTGGGCAGACCCGCTGGTCATCGTCTATCCCAAATACCTGACGTGGTTCGACTTTCCGTTCACGATCTGGATGGGCCCCGAAACGAGCGCGGCCGAGAAAAACGCGGCGCTCCAGTTTGAGAAGTATCTGCTCTCGGCGGCGGTGCAGAGCACGGCCACCCAGCGCGGCCTGCGGCCGGCCAACACCGAGGTGGCGATTACCGGCGGCGACAGCCTGTTCGCCAAGTGGAAGGATCAGGGCGCGCTGGTGATTGTCCCGCGCACGACGCGCATGCGCCCGCCCGACCGCGAGCTCTCGCTGTTACGCTGGTTTGACCTGAATGTTGGGAAGCGGTAAGACGCGGCATGAAACGAAGAGCTTCTCGGAGACGTTTTCCGGATCGTGAGATTGCTGATGAGCACAGAGACGAACCGGCGGGGCAAAGTATGAGACAAATCACTCCTCTCCATTGGGCGCTGGGAACTTTGATCGTCGCGATCCTTCTGGTCGTCTGCGGCGGCACCGCGCTCCTGTGGAGCGTGATCAACAGCCTCACCTCATCGGGTGCGGTTACACCATCCACGCCCACATCAACCTTCGAACTGGCCTATTCGCCGGAGAAGGCCGCGCTGATGAAAGAGGTGATCGCGCGCTTCAACGGCGCGGGCTTCAAACTGCCCGGCGGCCAGACGATGACCATTGACGCAACGGCGATGGATGCCGAGGAGATGGTGGACGCCGCGCGCGGCGGGCGCTTCACGGCCATCAGCCCTGACTCGTCATTGTGGCTCGCGCAGTTGGACGCGGGGCGCGACAGCCCGTTGGTGGGCGAGGTGGCGCGCTATGCCGTCACGCCGGTGGTCATCGCCATGTGGAACGACACCGCGCAATCGCTCGGCTATCCGAAGAAGGCGATTGGCTGGCAGGATTTGCTCAGCAAAGCCAGGTTCGACCCCAACTTCCGCTGGAGCCACCCGGCCGCCAGTACCGCCAGCGGCGTGCTGGCGACGTTGGCCGAGTTTTACGCGGGCGCGGGCAAGACGCGCGCCCTGACCGAGGACGACGTGAGGAGCCGCGCCGCGCTGGATTACGTCGCCGCGCTGGAAAAGACCGTGCGCTATTACGGCGAGGGCGAGCAGGCGACGATTGACCAGTTGCTGGCGAACGGGCGCGGCTACCTTGACGCCACCGTCGTTTCCGAGCGCATGGTCATCTACCATAACTCGAAGGCCGCGACGAAGCTCGTGGCGGTCTATCCGGCGGAAGGCGCGCTCTGGCAAGATCACCCGCTGGCGTTGTTGGAGCAGGCGGGCCTCGGCGATGACCAGCGCTTGATCTATCGGCGGCTGCGCGACTTTTTGCTCACGCCGGAGATACAGAAGCTGGTGTTGCAAAGCGGCTATCGTCCGGTGGACCTGAACCTGCGCCTCGACGACCCGGCCTCGCCCATCCGCGCGGCCAACGGCGTTGACCCGACCCAGCCGCAGACGACCTTGCAGATGCCGTCCACGGCGGTGGTGACGCTGGTGCAAGCGTCGTGGGCCTTGACCAAGCGGCCAACGAACATCTATCTGGTCGTGGACACCTCGGGCAGTATGGAGACGAACAAGTTGGCCGAAGCGCAGAAGGCGCTGAACACGTTCCTTGATCAGATACAGGGCGACCGCGACCGGGTGGGGCTGGTGCCGTTTGCAACACGCGTCTATGGCGCCGTCGCGCTGAAGGAAATCGGCCCGCAACGCGCCTCGCTCAAGACCACCGTGAACGGCCTGCGCGCCAGCGGCCAGACCGCCCTGCTCGACGCCATCGCCTATGCCTACGACGATTTGCAAAAGCGCGGCGAGCGCGACCGCATCAACGCGATTGTGGTGATGACCGACGGGATGGAGAACGGCTCGGCGACCACCCTCACCCAGTTGACCCAGAAGGTCCAGCGCGGCAACCAGAGCGGCGTGCCGGTGGTCATCTTCTGCATCGCCTATGGGGGCGACGCCGATCTCAAGGTGCTGACCACGCTGGCGGAGGCCACCGGCGGACAGGCGCGCCGCGCCGACCCCGACACCATCCGCAAGCTCTACAAGATTCTCTCGACCTATTTCTAAATGACCTATGTCGAACCGTGATATTCGCTCGCGCGCGTGGTCGGCCATCCTGGCCTATGCGATCTTCCGCTGGGAGAGCGCGGGCACGATTGCGCTGACCATCCTGCTGGCCTACTTCGTGCCACAGCCGTTTGCTTGGTGGCGATGGTGGTACTGGCTGTTGATTGGCGTGGCCGCAGAGGCGCTGATTATCGTCACCAGCGTCGGCGATGTGAATACGGGCGCGCGCGTCGTCAGCGACCTCTTCCGGCAGGAGTTTGACCCGTCCAGCATCGCCAGCCCCAAATATCGCGCCGAGGTCGAGCGCGCGCTGGAATACCGCCGCCGCACCGAGGAATTGATCCGCCAGAGCGAGGCCGGCGTCCTGCAACAGCACTTGCAGGAATCCACCTCCGGCGTCTCCGATTGGATCGCGCAGATTTTCCGGCTGGCCCAGCGGCTCGACGTCTACGAGCGTGATGACCTGATCAAACAGGATGCCGCATCCACGCCGGGGGAACTGCGCACACTGACCGCGCGGGTTCAGCGCGAGCCCGATGAAGGCGTGCGCGAGCAAGCGCGTCAGGCGCTGGCTTCCAAGCAGGCGCAGTGGCAAAATCTGGAGAAGCTCCAGCAGACGATGGAGAAAGCCGAACTCCAGCTTGACGCCACCTTGACGGCGCTCGGCACGGTCTATTCGCAACTCGTCTTGATTCGCTCGAAAGACGACATCGCCGACAGCCGCGCCCAGCGCCTGCGCGCGGACATCGCGGAGCAGGTTGCCCAACTCAACGACCTGCAAAAAGCGATGGATGAGGTGTACACGAAGACATGACGGGCGCGCGGGCGGCGCTAAGCGATTTTAGATTTCCGATTTTAGATTTTATTGACCTTCAGGTAAGGTGGTTAAGGGACAGACCGGCATGGTGAATGAAGCTGAGAATGAGATCAGGGCGACGACGGAGGCGTGCGAAGCCCCGATCCAACGCGCGCCGAACCTGAGTGACA
>JACQEC010000108.1 GCA_016200765.1 Chloroflexota bacterium
ACGCCACATCGCGCTCAACTTGCTCAAGCAGGATAAATCCGTCGCCCTCGGCCTCAAGGGCAAACGACTCAAAGCCGCTTGGGATGAGCGCTATTTACTCACCCTCCTTTCCCTATAACTTAGATGCGATGACCCTAGCTGGAGGTGGTGGCGCGGGTGGCGGGCGGCATGAACGGCGTGATGTTCGATCACGAGGCCGGGTTGATACACGGCGCAGCCTGCTGGCGTGCCGACGGCGCGCCGATTGGCCTCAGCGGCGGCCCGGCGCGCGGGGGGATTGCGGGGGCTATGTACCGAATGTAGTCTGGGCGGGGCACAAGAATCGGCAGGGGCAAGCGGGCAGGGGCAAGCCCTGCCCCTACAGGAGGAAGGGCAGAATGAACCGTCTTTCGCGCGCGCGAACGCTCGCCTACAGTTGCGGCCAACTGGCGGCGGGTCTGTACTTTGCCTTCAATCAGTACGTGCTGCCGCTCTATCTGGAAATGTTCACGAGCAACAAAATCCTCATTGGCTGGCTGAGCAGTACGCGCTCCTTCGAGCAATCCATCATCCAGCCGCTCGTCGGCGCGCGCAGTGACCGGACGTGGACCCGGTTTGGACGGCGCGCGCCATACTTTCTGGCGATGATGCCCCTCACCGCCGCGCTGTTGGTGCTCAACGGCCTGCTGCCCACGCCGTCCAAACCCGATGAGCCGCCGGTCTTCTGGCTGGTTGTCATCATCATCTTCGCCTTCTCGCTGATCTTCAACGTCGGCATTGACCCGTATTACGCGCTGTTGGTGGACGTGACCTCTGCCGAGGAGCGCGGCGCCAAGAGCGGGTTCGCGCAACTGTGCGGCTTCCTCGGCCAGTTTGTGATCCTCATCGCCGCGCTCTACCTGTGGAGCAGAAATCCGTTTGCCGTCTGGCTTCTGGTCGCCGTTGGCCTCGTGGTGGGCTTCGGCATCGTCGCGGCGGGCGTGCGCGAGCCGCGCGTTCTGGGGCACATTGAGCGACTCGCGCCGGTCACTATCGCCGGCTCGGGCCGCTTGCTCGTCAGACTGTTGGAGTACGCGCGCGGCCTCTATGCGACGCAGCGCGAGGCGGCGAAGCTATTGGGCATCCGCTTCATCTATCAATTCGGCATCAACGCCGCCGCGCCATTCCTGACCCTGTTCCTTGAGCATGAGATTGGACTGAACGGCTGGCCGGAGATGCTGGCGGCGTTCCCGTTCCTGACGGCCATCGGCCTTGACCAGGTGGACCCAGCCGGCCTCGCGCTGATGATCAGCGCTATCTTCTTGGTACTGCAGTTGGCGTGGGCCCTGCCCGTCGGCGCGCTGGGTGATCGGTTCGGCAAGAAGCAGGTCTTCCAGTTTGGCCTGCTCGTGATGGGCATCACCGCGCTGGCCGCCGCGGGGGCGACGACGGTGCCGCAAATTCTTATCTGCTTGCTGTTCCTCGGCTTTGGCAACGCGGCGCAGACGGTGCTGTTCGGCGTCTATCTGGCCGACCTGATCCCGCTGGAACGGGTCGGCGAGTTCACGGGGCTATCGGCCTTCGCCGAAACGGGCGGCTATTTCCTATCTATTGTGGTGGCGGGCGCACTGCTGAACTGGAACCTGTTTGGCTTGCAATACCGGCTGGTGTTCATCTTGACCGGCATCTTTTTGCTGGCGGCGGTGATCGGACTGCGGTTCGTCAAGGCGCGCCTGACGTTCGACGCGCCAGCCATCGCGCCTGTCAGCGCAGGATAGATTCATAGAGAGCAGGGATTATGCCCTATCACGGCGGACGCCTCATCGCGCGCGTCCTGAAAAACGAAAACGTCTCGCACCTGTTCACACTCTGCGGCGGGCACATCGCGCCGATCTACGACGGCTGTCTTGACGAAGGCATCGCCGTGGTGGACACGCGCCACGAGCAAGCCGCCGCGCACGCCGCCGACGCCTACGCGCGCCTGACGCGCGGCATCGGCGTGGCCGCGGTGACCGCCGGGCCGGGTGTGACCGACGCGGTGACGGCCGTCGCCAACGCCTATTACGCGGCCAGCCCGCTGGTGCTGTTGGGCGGCGCGGCCCCGCTCAACCAGCAGGGACGCGGCGCTCTGCAGGAGATGGAGCAGGTCGCTTTGCTCAAGCCGATCACCAAGTGGAGCGTCGCCATCCACGAGACGGCGCGCATCCCCGAACTGCTGACGCAGGCAATGCGGGTTGCGACCAGCGGCCGCCCCGGCCCGGTGTTCATCGAACTGCCCTTCGACATCCTCTTCAACTTCGTGGACGAGTCGCATGTCAAGTTCCCGGCGCACTATCGCACGACCGCGCGCGCCTATGGCGACCCACTGGTGGTGGCCGCCGCCGCGCGGCTGATCGCGGGGGCCAGGAAGCCGGTCTTGCTTGCGGGCACGCAGGTCTATTGGGACGACGCCTCCGATATCTTGCGCTCGTTCAGCGAGCGCACGGCCATGCCGGTCTACACCAGCGGCATGGGGCGCGGCACCCTGCCGATGGATCACCCGCACTGCTTGCAGTTGTCGCGCGGCGCGGCTCTGCGCGAAGCCGATCTGGTGATCGCGGTTGGCACGCCGATGAGGTGATCCAGATTGACGTTGACCCGACCGAGATTGGGCGCAACCGGCCGGTGGAGGCCGGCATCGCCGGCAGTGCGGGGGCGGTGCTGGGGCAGTTAAGCGACGCCGTCGGGCAGGTCGCGTTTGACGCATGGCTGGCGCGCCTGCAAGGGATCGAGGAGGAGAAACGCACGGCGCAGGCACAGTGGGAGCAGTCGGACGAGCGCCCGATACACCAACTGCGGCTGGCGCGCGAACTCAATCGCTTTATAGACGAAGATACCATCGTCATTGGCGACGGCGGCGACATTGTGGGGCTGGCCGCGAAGGTGCTGACCATCCGCAGGCCGGGGCGGTGGATGGACCCGGGGCCGCTGGGCTGTCTGGGCGTGGGCCTGCCGTTTGCGCTGGCGGCGCAGTTACTGCACCCGGACAAGAAGGTGATCGTGCTGAACGGCGACGGCTCGTTCGCGCTGAACGGCATGGAGTTTGACACGGCGGTGCGCTTCAATCTACCCATCGTCACGCTGATTGGCAACGACGGGCAGTGGGGCGAGATTCGCGTGCCGCAGGTGGCGCTGATGGGCGAGGAGCGCGCGATTGCGACGCGGCTCGCGCCCGGCACGCGCTACGAGAAGATCGCGGAGGCGTTTGGCGGCTATGGCGAGTTGGTTGAAGCGCCCGGCGAGATCGTGCCCGCGCTCCAGCGCGCCTTCGCCAGCCACAGACCGGCGATCATCAACGTGCTGACAGACCCCGACGGCGTGCGCAAGGCCGACGCGGTGCGGGCGTATGTGATGTAGGGGCTGTCAACGGATTGGGATAACGGATTAACGGATTTCGGGGGGCTGGGAGACCAGAGCCGGAAGTTGCCGGGCGCTACAACGACGACGCCTATCTGAATGGCGCCGAAACCTACACACCGCAGCGCCCTGACCGTTTGGATACGCTATAATAGCAAACAGAGAGGTGTCAGATGGATGTAACGATAACCGAAATCTTAGATGACCTGCGCGCGGCCGATGAGATCACGCGCCGCTTCGAGCGTCGCTATTGGCTCAGTTCGGCTGACTTTTATACGCTCTACCAACAAGGGCGACTTGACGATGGCGAGCACACTGAAGACTTTGCCGAATGGTCGGCTTTCCATCAAATCAAACTTGACCGCGAAGCAGCCCTGCAAGAATTATCGCGGGAGCGCGTGCGCCGATTGCTCGTCACGACCGGCGAGCAGACCATTGAGATTGACCCGGGTGAACCCGCTCTGCCGGTAAAAGAAGCCGCCTAGCCCAATGCCTTTTCCCACGCGCGTCGAATACGAACGGCTCGTCTATCATCTGCCGGAAACCTATCCTGATGTGATTGCCGCTTCGACGCTGCGCTTTTATTCCACCAGTGCATTGACTGGCAAACTCGAAGGCGTCGTACAGTTCGTCAACGGGTTGCAGTTGCGCATGAAAGAGGTGATAGATTTTCGGCTTGGCCGCATCGTTGACTACAGCTACACCGTACTACGCGGGGAGGAGCGGGTGCGGTGGTATGATCCACAGCCCCATCCCGAATTAGGCGATCTGGCCGCAACTTTCCCACATCACCGGCATGAGCCGCCAGACCTCAAACACAATCGTCGTCCCGCGCCGGGCATCAGTTTTTTAGCGCCTAACTTGCCAGTGTTGATTACCGATTGCGTTGAGCTGGGACGGGGAGAGTCGTCAACGGATTAGGATAGCGGATGAGCAGAGCGATCGTCAACGTCCTGATGGACCCCGACGGCGTGCGCAAGGCCGACGCGGTACGGGCGTATGTGATGTGAGTAACTCATGTTACGCGCGTCTTTGCGAGGAGCGTCTTTGGCGACGAAGCCATCTCCTTCAGGTGGCAGGGAGATGGCTTCGCAAACAACGCTCGCCATGACAGCTGTGCGTAACGTGAGTGAGTAAGAATTATGACACTAGACGATTTTCGAAAAGCATTTGCTGATCTGAAGAACTCGGATCGGTGGGTTCAATCCAAGCGCCGAGGCCCTACAGGGATCGGTCAGACTCTTGAGCAGTTACTCGGCTTGTCTGAAAGCAATATCGCTTTACCTGATTTGGGCACGGTGGAGTTAAAATCACATCGAATCAAATCACCGTCCTTGATTACCCTTTTCACCTTTAACCGGAAAGCTTGGAAGATGAAACCCTTGGACGCGGTCGGAAGATATGGCACGCCAGACGCAAATGGGAGGCTTGGCCTTTACTTCACGGTGTCACGCACACCGAATAGCACAGGGTTGTTTCTGCACATTGACGGCGAGGTCGTTTCGGTGAGACATATATCAGGGGAGGTTATCGCCGAATGGCGACTGGATGCGCTGGTTAACCGCTTCATGCAGAAACTACCGGGTTTGGTGTTAGTCAGCGCGTTCAGCGAGGTGCGGGGAGATGTTGAGTGGTTCAAGTACACACGCGCACGACTGCTAACGGAGACCTCTACAGAAATTATCAAAGAGCAGTTCCTTGAAGGCAATATCCTGGTTGACCTCAGATTGCATGACCAAGGGACTCGCGCCCGAAATCATGGGACCGGCTTTCGCACTCGCGAGGACCAGCTCCCGTCTCTCTTCAAGAACGTAAGGGACTTGTAGCGATGCCACACACGACACAATTGACCTTCCTGACAAACGCCGATATGCCTACCGGGTCGGGCGATTGGACATTCAATGGGGCCTCGACGCGCGCGCTGACCCATTGCTATCACGACTACCCAGCACGCATGATTCCGCAGGTAGCAGGCAAATTGCTCGATATGTTCGCGAGAGACGCAGGGTTGCTCTTTGACCCCTATTGTGGCACGGGCACCTCACTGGTCGAAGGTTTGGTTCGCGGAACTAACGTTGTCGGCACCGACCTAAACCCGCTGGCACGATTGATTGCACGCGCCAAAACGTCCATGCCTGGCGTGCAGGCTCTAGACAAGCAAATCTCTCTATTCAATCGCTATGCGACTCGCCTGCACGCATCCGGTCATTTGACACCATCCGTTATTCGCGGCATCAGCCGACTCGACTTCTGGTTCAAACCGATCGTCGTCGAGAGATTGTCGCAAATCAAAGCATTTATTCAAGATATAGAAGATGAATGCGTGCGCATGTTTTTTCAGGTAGCTTTCAGCGAGACGGTGCGGGAAAGTTCTAATACGCGCAACGAAGAGTTCAAGTTATACCGCTATAGCGCCGAAAAACTGGAGGGCTTCAATCCTAATGTTTTTGGCATTATGGCAGCAAAATTGAAACGCAACCAAAAGGGGCTGCACAGCTTCTTATCGATCATGCAGAATTTTAAGCTCCCCCCCAGCTCATGCATCTATGATTTCAACACCGTGCAAGGCGTGCCCGCCGACAAGTTGGCGGAGGCCAGCGTAGATATCGTGCTAACCTCGCCACCTTACGGGGACTCACACACGACCGTAGCCTACGGGCAGTATTCGCGGCTCTCGGCCGCTTGGCTGGACTTAGAAGGGGCTGACAAGATTGATAGCAGGCTTATGGGGGGAACCATCGCCAAAAAAATGGCCTCTTTCCCAAGCGAAACCTTAAATCAAGCCTTGGGCCAAATCAGCGCGGCCAATCACAAGCGGGCGCTTGAAGTCGCCGCGTTTTACTCCGATCTCTATCGGTCGATCAGCCATGTTTCACCGCTGATCAAGCCCGACGGATATGCCTGCTACGTCGTGGGTAATCGCAAGGTAAAGGGCGTGGTGTTGCCCACCGATGTTGCCGTTCGGAACTTCTTTGAATCTTACGGCTTTGAGTACGTAGATACATTTCACCGAGCGATTCCCAATAAACGGATGCCGCTCCGAAATAGCCCGACCAATGCAGCTGGCGTACTAGACGCCACGATGACCCAAGAACATATCGTGGTTATGCGCCGCAAACCGTTGAAAACCATTGGCGAGAGCAGGAGAAGGGCCCCGGCACGCGCTACGAGAAGATCGCGGAAGCGTTTGGCGGCTACGGCGAGCTAGTTGAATCGCCCAGCGAGATCGCGCCCGCGCTCCAGCGCGCCTTCGCCAGCCACAGACCGGCGATCATCAACGTGCTGACAGACCCCGACGGCGTGAAGAAGGCCGACGCGGTGCGGGCGTACGTGATGTAGGGGCTGTCAACGGATTGGGATAACGGATTAACGGATTTCGGGGGGCTGGGAGACCAGAGCCGAAGGGTTTTAGAAACCCTTCGGGTCTGGCTGGGCTATCAACGGATTAGGATAGCGGATTAGCGGATTTGAGACTTCGGAAGTCTCAGCACCAGAGGGTCACCTTCGCCACAGCCAGATCAGCCCTCCAATGAATATCACCAGCGCGGCTAACCCGACCTCAATGCCGAGGATCACCAGCGGCCACGTGTCCCCGCCGGATGACGGGTTCGCGGTGGGCAGTGCCGGGAATGGCTGACTGCTCAAGACGGGCGTGGCCGCACTCGGCGGCAGTGGCGACGGGATGACCAGCGGCGTGGTCGGCTGGTCGGACGATGACGGGTCCACCACCTCGTAAGCCGTGTTGCCGAGCACGACAATCACGCGCGCGCCCACCGCGAAGTAGCGCCCCCACTCCGGGCGGGCGTCGAGCACTTTGTAGTAGTCCGCGCTCTGGAACGCGACCTTCGTCGTGCTCATCTTCTTTACGTCAAAGGCCGTGTCCATCCACACACCGTTGTTCAACACAAACGTCTTGTCGCCAACGTACTTGATCACCTGAATGGCTTCGGCCGATGAGGCGCCGCCGGTGCCTGCGCGGATTGGCGCAGTGGTTGGCGCAGAGGGCGCGGCCGCCGCACCGCTCAAGCGGCTGGTATCCTGCGACTGCTGAACCGCCGCCGCGCCACCAACCGCCGCCGGAGTCGCCAGCGCCTTCTGCTGTTGGGCCGCAATCTCACTCCGTCCCTGCTCGCTCATCGCGCGCTCGGTCTCGTTGACGAGAAACGAGGTGTAGGGCGTGACGATGCCGTAGCGCACCGAGAGCGCGACCACCTCGTCAATCAGTTCCTTCTGCGAGCCGTTCAGGCGAATCTGGTTCAGCAAATAGCCGATCTTGCGCGTGGCCCAGATGCGCGCAATCGCCTCGTCGCCGCCGCTGGCCCCCGACTGTGATCGGGGGCTGGCCGCAAATTGCGCGTCGACGTAGGTGAACGTCTGCGCCCGGCCATTGACCGTCCCGCTGAGCCTGACGGTTGTCGGCCCGCTGGAGCGGTAGCGCCCGGCCAGCACCAGTTGGCCGCCCGCGAACAGATCGGGCAGTTGCGACGGGTACAGGTCGCTGGCGATCACGCCCGCGAAGTCTATCTTCAAATCCGCCAGCACGGGCGTAGAAACCTTCGCATAGAAGGCCGAGACGACCTCGTTGATGTCTTCGTTGGGCTTGATGTAGCCGCTCGCGCCGCGCAGGTTCTGCGCCAGCGTGTCGAGCAGGACGGTATTCACGTCGAAACCGACGCCGAAGGTGAACAGGCGCACGTTCTTCGGCGCGGCGCTCTGCGCGTTGGCGATGATCTTGTTCGGGGCGACCTCGCCGGTGGTGGGCAGGCCGTCGGTCATGAAGATGATGAGCGTCGGGCGCTCTCTATCCACCATCGCCAGCGCCTCCAGCAGGGCGCGGTTGATGTCGGTACTGCCCTCGGCCTTCACCGCGCGCACAAACGGCAGGGCCTCATCCCTTTCGCTGGCGGGCCGCAGGCCGTTCATGTATTTGCTGACGCCGGTGCTGAAGGTGATGATGTTGAAGCGGTCGGCCGGGTTCAGTTTGCCGACGACGTATTCGAGCGCCTTCTTGGCCTGCTCGATCTTCGCGCCCTGCATCGAGCCGGACACGTCGAGGACGAAAATCACATCCTTGGCGACGACCTCGCCCGCGCGCGTCTCGACGCGGGGCGCGGCCAGCAGGACAAAGAAGCCATCCTCGCCGGACGCCGGCTTGTAGGTCAAGAGGTTCAGCGCGATGTCGTTGGGCGAAACCGAGTAGTAGAGCGCGAAGTCGCGGTCGGGACGCACGTTCTTCGCTTCGTAGCCGGCCACGGCGGCAAAGTCGCCATTGCGCGAGACGGAGATGTCGTGCGAGGGCGAGTAGATGACTTTGATCGCGTCCTGCGACTTGATGCTGACCGAGACCGAGACATCGTTCAACGGGCGCGACGAGAACTTCTCGGTGTTCAGGGGATAGATATATTTGATCAGCCCGCCGTCGCTGGTCAAGACCTGCTTGTACTCCAATTCGATGCGCTTCTCGCCGCGCGCCGGAATCGGATAGACGCGCGCCTGAAACGCGCCGCGCCCGATATACTCCAACAGCGCCGGGTCGCGCTGTTGGCTGACGATGTTCAGATAAATCTGCTTGGCCTTGTCCTTGTCGAGCACCTGCGCTTCCAGCCGCTTGCCGTCCACCCACATGGCGAAGTCGGAGACCGCCGCGTCTTCGGGCAGGGGAAA
Organism: Chloroflexota bacterium; assembly: GCA_016200765.1. Taxonomy (GTDB): domain Bacteria; phylum Chloroflexota; class Anaerolineae; order JACRMK01; family JACRMK01; genus JACQEC01. The sequence goes on from JACQEC010000108.1 coordinate 9,019, forward strand.
GATGTACGTCCCCTCCAGATCAACCGGCGCGTCGTTGACGAAGACCTGATCAACGTGCGTCGTCGCGATTTGCTTATCAATGGTCACGCTCACGCGGTGGTACTTGATCGCCAGACCGGAGAACGGCGGCAGACAGCGGTCGGGCGGGCGGCAGGGCGGATAGGGCGTACAGCGCGGCAGGGGGCCGCCGGATGGGGGCAGGGTGGGTGGGCACGGCGGGCACGGGTTTGGCGCGCCGGGCTGATCGGGAAACGGCGTGGGCTGTGGGCACGGCAGTATGATGATGCCGTCGGCATGGGCGGGGCCCGCCAGCCCCAGCAGACCCGCCAGCGCCAGCACAATCAGCACAACTTTTACGGAAGTTAACATAGTTCGCCCCCTGTGGATAGCAGACCGCAAACTCGGTTTCAGGTGTTCTGCGGAATAGACGCAGGACGGGGGCGAAAGGTTCCCACGGGGAAGGGCGTTAGCGCGTTGCGCGTGACCGCGTTGCGCGTTGTCGTCTTATCGCGTAAACGCGGAACGCGGAACTCGTAACGTTGCTACTCTGCGGCGCTGGGGGGCATGGCGCGGCGCCGGATAAGCGCGCGCCCGAGCCCCTGATAGAGGCTCAAGCTGGAGACGTAGCTATAGGCCAGCGCGTAGATCAACAGCCAGTCGTTGACCAGTCCGTGATGCCAGAGGGCGTTGGCCGTATAGCCAATCGCCAGCGCCGCCGCGCTCAACTCGGCCCACACCATCGGGTCGTTGGGCAATGAATAGCGGCTGGCGCGCCATTGGTCGGCGCGCGAGCGCAGGTCAAACTTCGGTGTGCGCCGGAACGCGCTGTTGATGCCTAACAGCGCCTCGACCGCCGCGCGCGCGTTGTTGATAGACATGCCGGTGCCGAGCACAACCAGCATCACCAGTGTGCCGAGCAGGTTCAGCACCGAGCGCGAGCGCCGCCAGACGGCCGTGCCGTAGAGGCAGAACGGGCCAACCATCGTCAGCGCAAGATAGGGCAGAAGCGCCAGCACCGGCGACTGGACGAGCGAGACGGGCACGGTCAGCACAAAGGCGATCACCATCAGCAGGTGCATCAGGTAGCCGGTCAGGTGCAGGGTACCTTGCAGTTTGACGGCCGGCGACAGCGGCGCGCGCCACAGCGCCGGCAGGAGTTTCTTCGCGGTCTGCACCGAGCCTTTGGCCCAGCGGAACTGCTGGCGGCGGTAGGCGTCCATCTGCGCGGGCACCTCCGCCGGAGCCACGACATCCGTCAGGAAAGTGAACGTCCAGCCCGCGAGTTGGGCGCGGTAGCTCAAGTCGAGGTCCTCGGTCAGCGTGTCCGGATGCCAGCCTCCGGCCGACTCGATGCACGTTTTGCGCCAGACGCCCGCCGAGCCGTTGAAGCCGATAAACCAGCCCATGCGGTTGCGCGCTTCCTGCTCGACCATGAAATGCCCGTCAATGCCGGCCGCCTGCAAGCGCGTGAGCAGGGAGTAGTCGGCGTTGACGTGACCCCAGCGTGTCTGGACACAGCCGACGCGCGCGCCGGCAAAGTGGGGAATCGTCTGCTTCAGGAAAGCGGGCGGCGGCAGAAAATCGGCGTCGAAGATGGCGATGAACTCGCCGCGCGCCTCTGCGGTGCCCGCCGCCAGCGCGCCGCCCTTGAAGCCGGTTTTGCGCGCGCGGCGAATGACCGCGACCTCTTTTCCGCTCGCGCGCAGGCGCGCAGTCACCCGGTCAATGATCGCGCACGTCTCGTCGGTGGAATCGTCCAGCACCTGTATCTGTAAGCGGTCGGCGGGGTAATCCAACGCGCCGACCGCGTCGAGCAGGCGCTCGACCACATAGCGCTCGTTATAGACGGGTAGTTGGACGGTGACTATCGGCCAGACGGCTGGCTCCCTCACCCCCGACCCCTCTCCCAAGGTTGGGCGAAGGGAGAGCGATGCC
>JACQEC010000144.1 GCA_016200765.1 Chloroflexota bacterium
TACCTGATCGCCTTCAGCGAGTGGAACTCCTCGCCGCTCGTCAACCGCATCACCAAGCGCGGGAAAAAGCAAAAGTCGCTGACGCCCGTCTCGTTCAGCCTGATCCATGCCGCCGACTTCATTGACCGGCTTGAGCGCCAGATCGTGCCCGCGCTCGAGGCCGGCGCCATTGTGCTGGCCGACCGCTACGTCTACACGGCCTTCGCCCGCGATGTGGTGCGCGGGGTAGAGCCGCAGTGGGTGCGCGACGAGTATGCCATGGCCCCCCAGCCCACGCTGGCGATCTACTTCCGCGTGCCGCTCGAAGAGTCGCTCAACCGCATTCTGGTCGGGCGGCCCGCCCTGAAATACTACGAGGCCGGGCTGGACCTCGGCTGGGCGTCCGACCCGTACGAGTCGTTCCGCCTCTTTCAAGGGCGCATCCTGCAGGAGTACGACAAGATTGTGGAAGAATACAGCCTGTCGGTGATTGACGCTACCCAGCCGCTGGTGAAACAGCAGAGGCAAGTGCGCGAATTGGTCGAGCCGCATCTCAACGGCGCGCTGAAGGTTGACCTGCGCGCGTGGCGCGACGTGCTGTCGAAGGAAGCCCTGCTCGGCCACTACCTGAAAGGCATCGGCGCACGCGATCAAGCCGAGGCGCGCGAATGACACAGGTTCGCTTCTACGGCTCCCCGCTCCCCAACTTCACCGAGACGGAACTGCCCGGCAAGTTTATCGTCGTCGAGGGCACCGATGGCGTGGGGCGCTCCACCCAGATCGCCCTGCTCCAGGAGTGGCTGGAAAGCGAAGGCTTCGCCGCTACCGTCACCGGCCTCAAGCGCTCCGCGCTGACCGGCCGCGGCATTGATCAGGCCAAGCAGGGACATACCCTGAGCGAAAGCGTGATGTACCTGCTCTACGCCACCGACCTCGCCGACCGGCTGGAGACGCAGGTCATACCGGCCCTGCGCGCCGGCATGGTCGTGCTGACCGACCGCTATATCTACTCGATGATCGTGCGCGCGCAAGCGCGCGGCTCCGACGCGCAGTGGATTCGCAAGATGGTGGGCTTCGCGCTGGTGCCGGACGCCATCTTCTACCTGCAAGCCGATCTGGAGCATCTGATCCCGCGTGTGCTGTCCACGCGCGGCTTCGATTACTGGGAGTCGGGAATGGATTACCTGAAAGGGCGCAGGCTCTATAACAACTATGTCCGCTACCAGACCCGCCTGCTGGCGCAGTTTGACGCCGTAGCCGAGGAGTTCGATTTCATCAACGTGGACGCGAACGGCTCGGTGTTGGAGGTGTTTTCGGAGTTGAAGCGCGAGGTCGGTCAGGTGGTGATGTCCATGAAGGAAGCGTGAGTCGCCGACACGTTTCATATTCACCGCCGAGCGCGCCGACCCAATTTTTGATTTCAGATTTTAGATTTTTGAAAGCCCCGTCTGAAGTGGTAGCACCACACTTAAGCGTGGTGACACATTATTGGGTTCCAGGCACTTGATTTCTAGCCTAAATTGAACAGGCTTGAGCATGGAATCCGTGTCGAAAGTGCCTCACCACGCTTTAGTGGAGTGCTACCTCTGAAGTAGAGGAGATAGTCCCCGTCCGAAGTTGCGGGGATTGCCAATTTAAAATCAAAAATCGGAAATCTAATGAGGCGCGGCCTAAAGCGCCGCCACCGCTTCGCCCAGCGCCCGCCGGAATGATGGCGCTGTCACGGACGGCCAGCGCTCGACGACGGACAAGCGCAGGCGGCCGATGCGCCGCCGGAGACTGCGCCGGTATAAGTCGGCTTCGCGCCGGCACGCGGCGTCCACCGTCCCGCGCCGCAGACTCCGCTGGAATTCACCCACCACCTGGCAGGCGACATCGGCATCGTGCAGTGCGCCCAGCAAGTCCTGCATAGCCACGAGCGTCTCTATCAGGGGACCAGCGCCACCGCCCAGCGCGCCCGCAAAAAACTCCAGCGTATAGCGCAGGCGCTTGCACTCGATGCGGAGCGCGTGCAAGACGGGCAGAGCGGCCTCTGCTATATCCGTCTCATAGCGGCGCACGGCGGCATATTGCCGCCAGACCAGCGCCGGCACCTCGTCGCACAGGCGCGGGGCGGGCGGTTTTTGGGGCGGCGCCCTGAGAAAGCGCGCAAGCCGCGCTGTCCACTCCGCATAAGCCTCGCCGTCGAGAAAGACTATCAGTGCGCGCTGGGCTTCCCGCCGCCGGGCAAGCCAGTTGTTGAGCAGTGGTTTGAGCGCCAACTGCCGCGCCGCCGGAAGCCTCTTCAGGTGCGCCCGCAGGTCGCGGATCAGCACATCCCAATCGCGCACCTGACCCAGACGGCTCGCCAGCGCTTGGGCGGGGCGGCGCACGCTTTTCAATGAGGGTGTGTGGCGCGCGGCCGGCGCTGCCTCGTACGGAGCCAACAGCCGGAACAGGGAGCGCATCCGCCGCACGGCGACGCGCATATCGTGGATGGTCTCGACATCGGCCGGGCGTAGCGCGGCGCGGCGCGCGGCCGCCTCAAACGAGCGCGCCTTCGCGAACTGGGCGCGCATGATCCGGCGGCCTGCGCTCGCGATCGGTTCTTGGGGGTTCAGTCTCGGCTTGCTCATCGCGACGATGATTATACCATTCGCCGGGCGAGTTCGCGTTGGCGCGTTAGTGCGTTGACGCATGAACACGGAACGCTCAACGGTTTTAGTTGGCCGCGCGCTCTCGCATCTCCGATCAACATTTGCCACAGCCGCAAAAACGACTAGAATATCTTTGGCTGTGCCTGCGAGAGCCGACCGGCGATGATGCCTGCCCCGCAGAGTTCCCATTCGCGTTCCGCCAGAGCCAGCCGCCGTGACCGCCGCTATGATCGCTCGTCTCCGATTCAACAAGCGCATACTGGGATTTGCTTCGCTGATCCTCCTGCCGGTCGCAGGGGTTTTTCTCGTCCTGCTTGCCGGACAACTGGCCGATAGCCCGCCTTTCGACAGCCCGCCTTCCGACAGCCAGTTTAGCGACAGCCCAAGCGCCGTCAGCCAGCCCACGGCAACAGCCGATCCGCTCGCCGAGGAACTGATTCTGCCGGACGATAATTTGCAGGGTGGAGCCGACGACGCGCCGTCGTCCGGCCCGTCGTATCTGGAGTATCGGGTGCGCTCCGGCGACACGCTGGCCGCGATTGCCAACCGCTACAGTGTGAGCGTGGCGGCGTTGATGGCGGCGAACGGCATCCGCAATCCCAACCTGATCACCATCGGCCAACTCCTCCGCGTCCCTCTGCCATCAGCGCCCACACCCTTGCCGCAACCCTCCGCCGCCCGCCTGATACCCGACAGCGAAGCCGTCTATAGCCCGGCCTACGCTCATTTTGACGTCAGCGACTTCGCGCAGAAACATAAGGGCTATCTCGCCGGCTATCAGGAGAAGGTGGATGGCGAGTGGCTGACCGGCCCGCAGATTATCCAACTGGTCGCCGAACGCTTCAGCGTGGGGCCGCGCGTCCTGCTGGCCCTGCTCGAAATGCAGGGCAGTTGGGTCACACAGGGCAGCGCCAGCGCGACCCGGCTGAACTACCCGCTGGGCCTCATCAACGCGAACCGCAAGGGGTTGTATAAGCAGGTCTGGTGGGCCGCCGAATACCTGAATGAGGGTTATTACGGCCAACTGCTGGGGCGCAGTCAGGCGGCGTTGGTTTTCAGCAACGGCTACCAGAGGAAGTTGCCCGCCGGGCTAAACCCCGGCACGGCGGCGGTGTACAACATGCTCGCGCGCACGACGACCTACGCCAACTGGCTCAACCTGATCGGGCCGGGCGGATTCCGCGCGACGTATCGCGCGCTGTTTGGAGACCCGTTTGCCAAGGCTGTCGAGCCGCTGGTGCCGCCCAATCTCACGTCGCCGGAACTCGCTCTGCCGTGGTCGCCCGGCGAGATGTGGTATCTCACCGGCGGGCCGCATGGCGCCTGGGCCAGCGGCAGCGCCTGGGCCGCGATAGATTTCGCGCCCGCCGGTCAGCCCGGCTGTCGCGTCTCGACGGCGTGGGCGGTTGCGGCGGCGCCCGGACAGGTGGTGCAGGCAGAGCAAGGGCGCGTGATGGTCAACCTCAGCGGTCAGGACTTTCAAGGCGCAGGTTGGACGTTGATGTACATGCACATGGCCGCGCAGGGGCGCGTGGCCGTCGGCGCGCAAGTGGAAACCGGCGACCCCATCGGCCACCCGTCGTGCGAGGGCGGCTATGCGACGGGCCTGCATCTGCATCTGGCGCGGCTGTATAACGGCCAGTGGATGTCGGTCGCCAGTGAGCCGCCGTTTGCGCTCTCCGGCTGGGTGGTGCACAACGCCCTTCAGGAGTACGATGGCAGTATGACGCTGGGCAGTGAAAAGCGTTCGGCCATCAACGGCAAGGTGCCCGCGCTCAACGGCATCCTCATCCCGCGGCCGCTGTCCATTGACCAGCCTGCCCTCTTCGCCGACAGCGAGCAGGTCTCGTGGGGTGAGCGGGAGAGTTTCCATCACTAGCGCATGAAGCTCACAGACAAGGTCGCGCTGATCACCGGCGGGAACTCCGGCATCGGCGCGGCCACCGCTAAACTGTTTGCCGCCGAAGGCGCCGCCGTGACGATTGTCGGGCGCAACGAGACGCGGGGCAACCGCGTCTTGCAAGAGATCCAGTCGGCGGGCGGGCCCGCGCTGTTCGTCGCCTGTGACGTGCGCCGCGCCGCCGAGGTCAGGCGCGCCGTGCAGTGGACCGTGCGCGAGTTCGGGCGGCTGGATATTCTGTTCAACAACGCGGGCATCATCCTCCGCAAGAACGTCGTGGAGATGACCGAAGAGGAGTGGGACACGAATCTGGACACGAACCTGAAATCGGCGTTCCTCTTCTCCAAGTATGCTCTGCCCATCATGATCGAGCAGGGCAGTGGCGTGATCATCAACAACGGCTCCGGCTGGGGGCTGATCGGCGGGAAGAACGCGGCGTCGTATTGCGCGTCGAAAGCCGGGCTGGTGAACCTGACCCGCGCGATGGCGCTTGACCACGCCGCGCAGGGCGTGCGCGTCAACTGCATCTGCCCCGGCGACGTGGATACGCCGATGATAGACGACGAAGCCTATCAACTGAAGGAGACGCGGGAACTGCGCCTGATAGGCGGGGCCGAGCGCCCGCTGGGCCGCATCGGCACGGCGGAGGAGATTGCCCGCGCGGTGCTATTCCTGGCCAGCGGCGACTCGTCGTTTATGACCGGCGCGGTGCTGGTGGTGGACGGCGGCAACACGGCGGGCTGAACAAAAACCGTTGAGCGTTACGAGTTCCGCGTTCACGCGCGCCCCCGTAGGGGCAATCATTCACCGCCGAGCGCGCCGAGAGTGCAGAGATTTCTTCTGGCGCTTTCGCGGCGTGAAGTTCCGATTCTCTCTGGCGTTCTCTGCGCGCTCGGCGGTGAATCTAACGCTTCAACGCGCAACGCGCCAACGGTTGTTGGCCTCGTGTGCTTCTGCGTCTAATGCGCGCCGATGGTCACGCTCGTGTCTTGCACGACCCCGCCCCGCACCATCTTGACGGTTACGCTCGCGCCGACCTGGCTGGCGATGAGCGCGCGTTGGAGCGATTCGATGTCCTGTAGCGGCTTGTCGTTGATGGCCAGCAGGATGTCGCCCGGCAATAGGCCGCCCTTCTCCGCCGGGCCGCCGTTCTCCACCGTCAGGATCATCAGCGCGTGCTCCTGACTGCCCGCTTTCTGGCTAAGCGATGGGGCCAGAGGCACGGGCTGTAGGCCCACGCCGAGGTAGGGCCGCTTGACGCGCCCATCCTTCATCAACTCGCCCACCACCCGCCGCATCGTCTCCACCGGCACGGCCAGCGATACGCCGCGCCCCAGCACCGAGCTGTTCAGGCCAATCACGCGCGCGCTGGCGTCCACTAGCGGCCCGCCGGAGAAGCCAGGCAACATCACCACATCCGACTGCACAAACCCGTTGCGCCCGTGCCCGCGAATGCCCACGCCGACCGCGCTGATGATGCCGCCGCTGACTATAGGCGTGTTATCCCAGGGCTTGCCCAGCGCAAAAGCCAGATGCCCCGGCTTCACCTGCGCCGGCTCGCTCCAGTTGGCCGCCGTCAGCCCGTCCGCGCTCACCCGCAAGGCCGCCACGTCCGTCGAGGGGTCGCGCCCGATCAGTTCGGCTTTGACCGTCTGGCCGCCGGGCGTCAAGACCTCGATGCCTTCCTCGCGCTCCACCACGTGATCGGCGGTGACGATCACGCCGTCCGCGCTCCACACGATGCCCGTGCCCGCCACGCGATGCCGCGCGTCCACCCGCACCACCGAGCGGGCGGCCTGCGCGACCGCCGTCGCAAACTCATCCGACAACGCTTGTAAATTGTTGAACGCCATTGCACACCTCCTGTTATAACCAATGTACAACAGATGGCGGTTGGGCGCATCACACGGGTGGCTAGTCTTTGACCTAGCCGAAGGGATAGGGGGCAGGTCACAAAACGAGTTTCATGCGAGAGGATAGCCGCAAGCAATTGCGATATAATACGGCGGGGCTTTGTTGCATGAACCAGAACAGTTGGAACACTCAGGCTGTGTAGCGGCGCGATGGTTATTCCATTCGTACCGTGATAGGTATGCCCAAGTCAGTCATGCGATTCGGTTTTTCGCGAAAGGTACCCAATGTCAAATTTCGATTCCACAAAATTGTCTTTGAAGAGCGTTCTCGATCAGATTGTCGAAGGCAAGATTCAGTTGCCCGACTTTCAGCGCGGATGGGTGTGGGATGACGAGCACATAAGGTCACTGTTAGTGAGCATCGCCCGCGATTTTCCGATTGGAAGCATTATGTTACTTGAGGCTGGTGGGCAGGCCAGATTTCAGATTAGGCCAGTGGAAGGTATTGAGTTGACTACCGGCGCATCCAAGGTTGAACGGCTAATTCTGGACGGGCAACAACGGCTGACATCGCTCGCTCAAGTTTTACGACTGAATCAGCCAGTGAAGACCAAGGATAGTCAAAAGCGCGAAGTCGAGCGATATTACTACATCGATATCGAAAAAGCACTATCAGGGAATAGCAACCTCGAAGATGCCATCATCGGTGTTGATGGTAGCAAGACACTGAAGAAAAACTTTGGTCGAGAAGTTGTACTTGATCTCAGCACTGAAGTGATGGAGTTTGCACAGTTCCATTTCCCCTGTAGCCAGATCCTCAACTCAGATCGTTGGGAAGAGGGGTTGATGGCTTATAATCAAAACATCTTCGCGCGATATATGAAATTCAGAAGTGAAATATTAAACAGGTTTCGCGACTATCTGATTCCCATCATCGATCTCAAGAAAGAAAACACCAAGGAAGCCGTTTGCCTTGTGTTTGAGAAGGTCAACACGGGTGGAGTGCCTTTGTCCGTATTTGAATTGGTGACTGCGTCCTATGCGGCGGATGGCTTCAATCTGCGCGACGACTGGTACGGTTCCACAGAACGGAATATTGAGGGGCGTAAGAAAAAACTTGCGACAAAACCACTGCTCAATGAAATTGAGCCGACAGATTTCCTTCAAGGGATTTCCCTTTTTTATTCATACGACCGCCAACTTAAAGACCTTGCAAGTGGAAAGACTAGCAAGGAGGCAACAGCAGTTGGTGCTAAGCGGGAACAAGTGCTTTCCTTGCCACTGACTGCCTACCAGCAGGGGGCAGATAGACTAACCGCGGGCTTTCTTGTCGCAGAGCGTTTCCTACGGATGGAGGGATTCCGTAACCCTAAGTACCTTCCATATCGAAGCCAACTAGTTCCATTGGCATCGGTTTTGGTGCAACTCGGCGATCGCTGGCTGGAACCGATCATTTACAAGAAAATCGCGCGCTGGTTTTGGTGCGGTGTGTTTGGCGAACTGTATGGCGGAGCTATCGAGACTCGAATTGCACTTGACATGGTGGATTTGTTGGCCTGGATTGAAAAGCCTGATACTCAAGAACCTGCTACAGTGATTGCTGCGGGCTTTCAAGGCTCTCGGCTTGACACACTAAGGACACGCACGAGCGCTGCCTACAGGGGTTTGTACGTATTGCTCCAGCGTGACGGCGCCCAGGATTTCTTTTGGAAAGCTCGCATGGTTGACCTGGATCATGACGAATGCGCTATCGACATCCATCATATCTTCCCCAGCGAGTGGTGTAAGTCGAGCGGAATTCCCGACCGCATAAGCAATGCCATCGTGAACAAGACGGCCATCTCCTACAAAGCGAATCGAATGATCGGCAAGAAAGCGCCATCTCAATACTTGGAACAGCTCAAGAATAATCCGCAGGTGCAAAACACGAAGGATGAACAGGACGGGATTCTGCGAAGCCACCTGATAGAGCCGTCACTATTACGCTCTGATGATTTCCAGCAGTTCTATGAGCGGCGTAAACAAGAGTTGACCCGACTCATCGAGAAGGCAATGGGTAAGGCGGTCGTCGTAGCCTCGGCGGAGGTGCCGCCTGAAGATGCAGTTGAAGATGATGCGAGTGAGTAACGGGGGGTCTGAAAGGGACGGGTGATACCCTGAAGTCGTACCACACTTACAAAGACTCTGATGTGCCCTGTCCTCCCAACTGATGTGGTTAGTCAAGCGCATCATCACCCAGCACAATACCGCACAGCGGCCACCAGTCTGATCGCCACATCGCGCGCTCGCCTTGCTCCATATGACCGCTAGCCCGCACGCCGTATGGGAAATCGCCGGCCACCTGCGCCGCATTGTCGCGGAGATGGATACCGCGCGCACGTATCCACGCCTCGACCTGACGCCCTTTGTCGGCCTTTCGTCCATGCAGTTGCAGATCAGCGGCGGCACGGAGCGCGAGCGGTCGCAATTGGCCCAAACCATCCAACTGCGCTTGCGCCAGCGGCTCCCTGACATGGCGAACGCCATCGCCATCAGAGTTGAGGCCGATCAGGTCGTCCTGATCGCCGGCAGTGCGCGCGGTTAGCGCAGGACATCACCCCTATGAGAGCATCCACATGACCCTCTATACCCTCTATCTGGAATCCGGCCCGCGCCGGCGCAAAACGATGGCGCACGTGCTCGACCTGCTCGGCTGTATCGCGCAGGGGCCGACGACGGAAGCGGCGCTGGAGGCCGCGCCGGAGGCCATCCGTGTGTACCTGCGCTTCTTGCGGTGGCACGGTGAAGCGGTCGAGCCACAGCACCCGTTCACCACCGTCGTGGCCGAGCACGTTACGGAAGGCGCGTGGTTGGGCAACGGCGATCCGACCCCCGGCTTCGCCCCGGATTTTCAACCGTTGAGCGCCGAAGGCCTCGCCCTCTACCTCCGTCATCTGGCCTGGCTGCGAGCCGACCTGCTGGATCTCATCCGCGACCTGACGCCAGAGCAGTTGATCGCCGAGCCCAAAGACACAGGCCGCTCGATCTACCGCATCTTAGAGCATATCAGCGAAGCGCAAGGCGCTTACCTGCGAGGAACTGTAGGCAAGGTGCAGGGTCTCGCCGAGGCCCTGCGGGCGGTGCGGCAGAGCGCAGACGATTTACCGGCCGCGCTGACCCGCGTGTGGCAGATTTCCAGCGCGCGTCTGGAGGTGATGAGCGAGGCCGAGCGCGCGCGACTGGTCAACCACGGTCAGGTCACCTGGACGGCTCGCCGGGGACTGCGCCGAATGCTTGAGCACGAGTGGGAGCACCGGCTCGAGTTATCACGGCGGCGAGAGGCGTCCCCTGTGCTATAATTCACCCGATGAACCCGCAGATGAACCAGCCGCAGGCGGAAGACCACGGCGAGGCGCTTGAGGTCGCGGCGGTCGGCGTCGAAACGCCGCGCCACGTGCAGATTCGGATGCCGACGCGGCACAACACCATCCTGCAGGAGATTATCGCGCGCGTCAACGCCGACGAGGAACTGTATGCGCTGTGGACGGCGATTAACATTAACGCCGTTGACCGGCTGGGTATGTCTGACCATGGCCCGGTGCACGTGCAGATTGTCGCCAACATCGCCTTGAAACTCCTGCGCCTGCTGGAAGGCGCGGGCGTCATCCCCAGCATCGCGCGCGACCATCAACTGGCGCAAACCGACGCGGAGGTGGTGGTCGTGCTGGCCGCGCTCCTGCACGACAGCGGCATGTCCATCCACCGCATAGACCACGAGGCGATGAGCCTGTTCGTGGCGCGCCCGATCGTCCTGCGCCTGCTCGACGGGCTCTACCCGGTCGGCGCGCGCACGATCATCCTCTCGGAAATCTCGCACGCCATCATCTCGCACCGCAGTGACGGGCGGCCGCTGACGCTGGAAGCGGGCGTGGTGCGCGTGGCGGACGCGCTCGACATGACCGAAGGCCGCTCGCGTATCCCTTTTGAAAAGGGCATGATCAACATTCATTCGCTGTCGGCGGCGGCGATTGAGAAGGTGACCATCCGCCCGGGCGAGCAGAAGCCGATCCACATCGCGGTCAGCATGAGCAACTCGGCGGGCATCTTTCAACTCGACGAACTGCTGAAAGAAAAACTGCGCGGGTCGGGCCTGGAGCCGTATGTGGAGGTTGAGGCGAGCATCACCAGCGAGTCGGAGAAGAAACTCTTGCAGGTGTTCCGGCTGTGAGGGCGGCGCTGGCGAACCTGTCGCCGCGCCGCGACGCCGCATGGCAGGCGCTGAAATTCCACGGCCTGCATCTGCGCCGGTTTGCGAACCGCTACGGCGCGGCGCTGGCGGCGCTGGGTCTGTCGGCGGTGCTCGGTTGGGCGATTGCCAGCGGTGTGTCGGATTACACCCAACACGGGTGGGAACTGCACGTCAGACAGCCGACGCTGGGCGTTGACATCCACTTTCACCACTGGTATTACGGCATCCCGCTGGGCCTGCTGGCGTTGGCGCTGGTCGAGAGGGCGGCGACGTTTTCCATCTTCCTGTTCGGCCTCGGCCTGTCGCTTTCCACGCACTCGTTTGTCAACGAGGGCGGCATCCCGTCCATCTTCGAGGGCGGCGAGACGTGGCGCGTGCCGGTTGAAGTTTACCTGCCGCTGGTGACGCTCTACGCCCTGCTCTATACCTTCTTCATCATCCGGCGCGAGGAGTGGCTGGCGCGCTCGCGCGAGCGCGAGGAATTGGCGATGTCCTATATCTGCTTGAGCCGCGACGCGGGCGAGGTGCTGGCTCGCGTCAACCGCTGGGCGCGGGCGCATTTCAGCAAGCCGCACCTCCACCACGACCGGTGGACGAAAATCGAGTACGGCCAGTGGCGGGAGATTGACGAAGAGACGCACGGCGAGTGGCAGTTTCATTATACGCTCTCGCCGTTTGACGAGGCGCACCACCTGCTGGTCATCAGCCTTCAGCACATCCCCCTGATCGGGCGCAAGGGCGTGCTGGACGAATGGCTGGTGGACATTCACCGGCAGTTACAGCCTCTGGCGCAACTGGCCCTGAACGAGGACGGCGGAGCGCCTATCTTGCAGGTTGAGACGGAGGGGAACCATGCCGCGCCGGTTTGAATTCAACCCCGAGCGGGTGGCGTATTTTGAGAAGGCCGGTTGGGAGGCCTACTACGACCGGCGCTGGTTGCGCGCCTTCTGGCTGTTGATTCAACTGGGCCACGAGCAGTTCCACATGGGCTGGCTCACCGCCGCCGCCGCGGCCATAGACACGGTGCGCGCGTCGCGAGCCTTCGCGCCGGTGGATAATGACGTGCCCACCGCCACAGACCACATTGGCCGGTTCTATGAAAAGGCGCGGCGCTCGCTGGGGCTGAAGGCGTCCGCGCAGGCGCTGGCCGCCCTGGAGATGGACTACTGGGTCGTCCACCGGCGGCTGGCCAACGAGCGCGCCGCCAACCCAGACGGCGGCGACATCGAGCCGATGGTTCAATCGCTGGCCAACCTGCACGCCGCGTTGTTCGAGTCCGCGCCGGAAGCCATGCGGCGCTCGGCGGAACTCCGCGCCCTGTCTGCGCAAACGGTGGACTTGATCACGAGCAAACGCTCGACCCATGTGCCCGCAGACTGGCGCAAGGTCGAGGACTACTTGCGTCAGGCCTACCGGGCGGTTCGGGCAGAACGCCCAAAGGCACCGGGGGAATGATGACGGACTCCCTCTTGGCGCCGGATCATACTTCACAAGCCATAGCCTTACTGCGGTCAAACCCGCGCGAGGGCAACGGGTGGGCTGGCGGCAATGTTGGTCAGAAAAAAGAGGGGGCTTTGTTCGGTGGTCACGTCGTGAGTCAGTTCCAACTCAGATAATCCCGCAAGTGCGCTTCCTGGCGCGCTTCGGTGGTTAATGCCTTGTCGTGCCACAGGAGTTGCCACATCGCCTGACTGTGGCGCATCCACAAATCCTTGAATCGCACGGGATAGTAGCAAAGGATGCGCCACGAATTTGCTGGCGGGCCATACATTTCTGCCATCTCTATACGGGATAGAAACAGCACATCGCGCAACACGCCCAGTTTATCGGCAAATCGCGTCTTGCCCCCAAAACGCGCGACATCACTTTTCAATACCATCGAAGTGCCGTTCAAAACCTTGTGCCTCACCCAGTCCATGATTGCATCATCCAGTGGAGCGGCCTTGAGGGCCGCTAACACGGGCGCCGGTATGGCAACGCCGGTCCATTCTTCCGTCAGTTGCAGCGCAAGATGCACGCCGTTGGCGATTCCGAATTGATTCACATGCCGTGCGAATTGCTCCCAGTTTATCTCGTTGCCGCAACGACGAATGACTAGAGCGATGTCCCAGTAATCTCGCAGTCCGGCGCCGTCAAAGCGATGCTGGACTGAAGCGTGCTGGCACAGATGCCACAGCAAATCTTCCGGCGAAAGCGTCAGGACTTGAACGCCGGCAATGATTGCCGGAACTGCTCTCGACCAAAGTTGGTCAAGATCGCGGTCTGCGAAGCGACTGTTAGAGCGCGGATTCACAATCGTCCAGTGCAGTTCTAACGCCAATTCGCCGCGTTTGAACAACCGCGGCAAATGCTGGTTTCGGTCGCGTTCCACTTCAGTCTCGAAGGAATATCCAGGGGCATAGCCAAGCGTGCGCAATCCATCCAACGCTTTTGCCAGGTCTGCCGGCTTGACGAGTAAATCCACATCCCCTATCTGACGCAGCGCGATGTTTTCATACAGCGCTTTGGCGAGCAACGCGCCTTTGAGCGGGATGACTGGAATGTCATTCGCTCGCAAGAGTCGCAGCAGCTTGCCCAGTTCCTGATACAAGCCCAGATTCCGCGCCGCGTTCTGCAGGTACGCTCGCCTCAATGCATCGGCCGCCGCGCCGGGCAACGCCACGCCCAAGCGCTTGAGGTGGTGATGCAGCAACGGCGCGCTCTGGTGCCGCCGCGCTTGCGCAACCACCGCGTCCCATTCCGCAGGTGTCACAGACGCAAGCCGTTCGGCTTTTGCCGCGTCGCTCGCATGGCCGAGACAGGTGAGTAAAACCGTGGTTGCGTTTTGCTCCATTCGTAACTCCTGGAGTAAGACTTCCGAAGTCTCCAAAGATTGAGGAGGGGAGAGTTTTGACATTGGCGCCAAACTCATCCGAAAATACCCACCGTTCCAAAATGAAGGTGACCCGCGTCGCCGGTGACACAAAACGGCCCGCAGCGCAGCCAGGCGTGGGCTTCCAGTTCCGTGCGCGCCTTGAAGGCCGCTCCCAGGTAGAGCGTGCTGGTGATGCCCCGCCAGCGCAGGAGGTATTTGGCGGCGATGGCCTGCGTGAAGCAGTTGCTCTGCCAGGGCGTGTAGCGGCTGGCAGAGCGCACCGCCCAGGCGATGCGCCGGGCCTCGACCAGATGCGGGATGGGCACTTCGGCCGGGGATTCAACCAAGGGCGCGCCGAGATGCTCCGCCAACCGGCGGAAGGGCACGGTGTTGATGGCCAGGCGTGCCAGCCCCAATAGGATATAGACCTGAACGAAGAGCCATTGGTCTTGCCGGGGGTGGCGCAAGAAGTTATGCACCCGCCGCCAGCGGCCTTTGTGGGGTGGGGGCGTGGTCATTTGGGAAACTCCTTCGCGCCCACGAAGGCCAGCCAGTGGCCCCGCGCGATATTTGTCCGTTGGGGCACGCCTCGGCTTTGCGCGCGTGGCCCGTCGTCAGCATTGACCGCCGCGCCGAGGCTCTCCTGGGCGTCGAGCCACGCGGCCAGTTGATTCACATCCACAAAGGGATTGTCGGCTCGCGCTAACAGTTCTGCCCGCAGTTGCTCGGCGACCTCTTTAAGCACCCTCTTCGCTGCCTGGCGCTCTGCGGGGTCTTGCTTATCTTTGTGCCAGCGCACGCTCTCGGGCAGGATGCCGGCCATGGCGGTGCGATACAGGTAGCGCTTCCAGCCATTCTTGAAGAAGCAGAAGTCGGGGATGCTCAAGGCAAACTCCACCAGGCGCCGGTCGAGCAAGGGAAACAGATAGGCGAGGCCGAGAGTGGCGCCGTGGCTTGCCCATGATTCCATCCGGTAACACAAGTGGCCGTGCTGTAACAGGGCGATCTGCATACGGCGCACACCGGGGCGCTCGTAGGCCTTCGCCCGGGGCAGAGGCTTCACGCCGGCGAGGGCTGTGGAAAAATCTGGGTGTAGGTAGGTGGGCAAAGGCGGCGGCGGGGGAAAGTCATCGGGTTGCAGGCGGCGCCGGATGGCGGTGGGTAGCAGGGGGACGATGCCCTTGAAGACCCACTGCCTCCAGAGTACGTCGCCGTGCAGTTGACCCCGTTGGGTGAATTCGCGCTGCAACGTCAGCCAGCGCCCTCGGCGAAACAGGTCCGAGAAATAGCCGCGGCCGTTGAATGCCAGCAATTCATCCCCGCCCCAGCCCGACAGCATGGTGCGGATGCCCAGGCGGGCGGCGTTTTCGCTGGCGATCAACTCAAACTGCAGGTTTGCTGTGGGCTGAAGGGTGACATCGCGTCGGGCGTGGGACAGGACATGGGCCGGCGTGAGGCGGCTGTAGCACACTGGCAAATCCTCTGCTTGCCGCACAGCCTCCACCAGTTTGCGCTCGTCCTTGGGCAGCAGCTCTGCCGGGTCTTCGGGCAGGGGCGGCGCCCAGGAGAAGCCGGTGAGCGCGCGGCCTTGCGCCTGCAAATGGCGATGGGCCAGCACCGCCAGGCTGGAAGAATCCAGCCCGCCGCTGATGTGCGCGCCGATCGGGTGCGGACTTGTCAGCCGGCAGGCCACCGCGGCTTGCAAGAGCGTGAGCAGTTCTTCCACATAGTCATGCTCATTGGCATAGCGTCGTTCGGGAGTTTGACCCGCTTGCCAGTACGCCCAGCGGCGCAGACCGTTGGCATCCACCGTCAGGCAGTGAGCGGGTGGAAGTTTGTTAATCGCCTGAAAAAAAGTGTGTTCCGTATCCTGGAACTGACCCAGCGTTGACTGCACACTGGCGGCGAGATAAGCCAGATTGAGTTGCGGCGGCACGGCGGGGTGAGCCGCTATGGCTTGCAGGTCACTGGCGAATACAAAACAGCCGGTGCCCGGCGCGTGGTGGTAATAGAAAGGACGCACACCGGCGAAATCGCGGGCGCAAAACAACCTCCCGGCGGATTCATCCCACAGGGCAAAGGCAAAGTCGCCCAACAGGCGCGGCGCGCAATCGGTGCCCCAGCGCTGATAGGCGCGCAGGATCAATTCGGCGTCGTCGAGGCGCGCCTGCTCTGCCGCGCGGAGGTCCAGCCCGGTATATAGTTCGGTGCGGTTGTCCAGCCGCGCATCGGCGGCGACGGTTAGCGCGCCAATGCCGGGGAGCAGAGCCGGGGCGGGCCTTTCACCGCCGGCGTGAACGGCCAGCATGCAGCAGCCCGCCGCGCCGGCCAGAGTGCGCAGGCTGTTGACTTCCCAGGGGTAAGCGCCGAGCGCCGCCGTCATGCGGGCGACGTTCTGTTTTTCAGTTTCAACCCATTCACGCGGGTTGGCGCGGGCCGCGTTGGATAGCGACAGGCTTCCGTCAATCATTCGCATAACGAGAATTCCTGCCCCCTAATCAGTTGAGCATAGAGCGTCCCAGCGAGCAGATCGTCCAGCGCGATTGAGTCAACCGGATCGCCTTGCCAGAACCGGCGGCATGTTTCACCTAGCCGCCGACCACGCGGACCAGGTCATCTTTTAGCAACTCGTTCACAAAAGCCAGCACTTCGCGCTCACAGGTCTCTCGATCCACCGCAAAGCGGGTCAACAGGTGGGCGCACACGGCGGCGCTGGAGCGCGGTTCGTCCAGATAACTCCAAATGGCTTGGGCCGTTTCAACCACGCCATAATAGGAGCCGCGCTCAACGTTCAACATCACCAGTTCGGTGTCGCTGAGTTCCGCGCTCAACAGGTCGGTGCGGCGGGCAATCACGGTATCCAGGGTAATTGCTTCACTCATAAGATTACGCTCCGGCAGAATGCTTTGGCGCTGAGGCCTATTTTGCGTGCTTTGCTTTGTTAGGTATTATACAGTTGGTCGTTGCGAGCGTTGTTTGCGAAGCCACCTCGGTTTGCGGCAGAGGATTGCTGCGCTTCGCTGGCAATGGCAAAGGGTAACTGCGTAACTTCTATTTGTGTTCACCTACGGGTAAAAACGTGCTGACCTTGCAGTCTGGAATTTAGACGATAGCGAGCGTGGTCTTTCTTGAGGCTTGGCCGGCCGCATTCTGATGCGAACGCCGTTTTCGCGCCGTGGACAGCAACCGCGGTCCAGCAGGCCCAATCTAGCTTTGGAATCAATCTCAAAGTAGGGAGAAGGGAAAAGGATGATTTCTGATCGAAACCCACAACCATACCCGACTGACCTGTCAGTCCTCACACAGGCGGATGCCCAACCAGCCCGCACCCAGCCCCTGCGGCCCTGGTCCACGCCGCGCCTGCTCAGGCTCAACAGCCACGAAACTACGAAAACCTTCTCTATCATCGAGGCATCGTCATTAGTAGGTCCTTCATGACGACTGGCCGACGGCGTTCCCGTTCTTCGGCGTATTCTGATGCGAACGCCGTTTTGCGCGCCGTGGACAGCAACCGCGGCCCAGCAGGCCCAATCGGTTTTTATGGGTTGCCGTGGGTATAGCGCAACCAACTCAATAGCGCAATTCGGCACTCTCGTTCAAATAACCAAAGCGGCGCATGACCGGCGCGTGGTCGGCAATCAACTTCTCCACTAACTCCGGCGTCAACTCTGCGCGCCAGGAACCCACCTGCCCTTTGCGGAAGAAAGATTCGGCCCCGGGCATCTTTTCGCCAAAGCCATGTTCCGCCTCCTGTTTCTGCGCCTGCTCGAACCGCGAAAACTGCACCGCCTTCGCGATGCGCGCCGGGTCGTCGTCCAGCCCGCAAAAGTGGATGACACGGCTGAAGGCGGCCACCGTGTCGGCGTGCAACTCTTCGTATCGTATGACCCGCACGCGCAGACCCGGCTCGTCCACCCAACTGGTGACGTGGCCGCCCCAGGTCAGCAGTTTCTGGCGCAACTGGTTGTGCAGGCGCTGCGGCTTATCCACAAAGGCAAAGTCGGCTTCACCCATCTTGCGCACCATGCGCTCCACGCTGGAGGCGCTGTGGTGCGCAAAAGAGACGGCTACGTCCAGCGGGTTGCGCAAGATGTAGATGACCCCGGCGGTGGCGGCTTTGGAGATGAGTGGGTAGCCGTAGGGGGTGTAGGTGAAGGCATCGTGCACCTTGAGGTAGAGCGCTTCTTTGGCCTGCGCCGACATCTGCTCGTAAACAAAGGGGCGATAGCGTTCGATCTCGTCCTGAGTCAGGTCGGAGGCCTCAATGCCCACGTGGTCGTCAAACGCCTGGCGGGCGCTGGCGATGGGGCCGCCGTCCAGGCTGTTGATATCTGCCGGTTGGTCGGCGTTGCGCAGGTAATTGGTGAGCAGGATGCGCATCCAGGTATTGCCCGATTTGGGGTAGGAAGCCAGCCAGTAAATGTTGCCCATCTCAGCCCTGCCCCAAATCTTGCTCGATCAGGTCGGCCAGTTCGGTTAGCCGGAAGGGATGGCTGGGGCGCGTCACGCGCGTCACGGTGGTCTGTTTGGCCACGGCGGAGACCAGACTAAAATGCGGCGCGCGCATCTCCAATCCGTCCAGGAACTGCTGGCGGTAGGTGTTGCGCAGGACGATACTGAAAGTATCCATGCGCGGCTCGGCTGTCAGGAATAATTCATCCTTGTTGCTGGTGTTCAGCAGATAGATGCGGCGCAAGGGCGCGGGTTGATCCCAGTATTGCTCGGGGAGCTGGCGCTCGTATTTTTCCATCGCGGGCCGGGTGCGCTCCAGCGTGGTGATGTCCTGCTCCAGCTTCTGCGCCGCATCGCTCCACAGCCGGGTGCGCGGATAGCCCGGCAGCACCGTCGGCCTCCCGGAAGCGTCCAGCATCACCCCACAGACATCATCCACCATCATCTTATAGCCCCGGCGCAATAATTCACCCAGCAGGGTGCTCTTGCCGATACCCGATGGTCCCGTGAACAAGACCGCGCCGCGCTCGGTGTAGAGCGCCCCGGCGTGAAGCACTAATATGCCGCGCTGGTGCAGGAGCGCGCCGAGACAGGAGCCGAGCAAGAAGACGCGCACGTCGCTGGCCGGGCTGTTTGGAGCCGGTTCGACGACGATTTCAGCCCCATTCTGCACCAGATAGCGCGCCAAATCGTTCATATTGAGCAGGAACTGGTTAGCCGTCGTCTGATAGAGCACGCCTTTGCCAGCGGCGTTTTCCAGGGCGGTTGGGACCGCGCCCCGACGAATGACCACATCCGGATCACCCGTCTCGTTGACCTGGGGGAATTCGGGGATGGGGAAATCGGCGTGAATGAGGAATTGATACGCCCGGTAGATGTACATCGCTTACAGAGACTGCGTCGGCGGTGGTGGATTTGCCCACGCCGCTCTTGTTTCCTTTGTGGTCTCCCCGTCCGCTCTGCATGTGCCGCGATGGCTGGCGGCGGCCTTCGGCGGCGTTTGTTGGCTTCAGTGCGGGTGAGCCGGCACGACCATCTGCCGCCCGTAGCCATTAGCGGAGCTTCGCTTTTGCCGCGATTATACTCAAAACGACTGTCAGTTCAAGTTGCCAATTGCAAAGGGGTATAGCGCAGAATCGTCGGCGGCGTGAGAGGTTGGGCGTGAACGCGTAACGTTCAGCACCGCAGGCGGTTAGAAACCGCCTGCTATGAATAGAAAACCCGCTGAAGCGGGTTGAGCTCTGTTCGCTAACCGCTTATCGTCACGGGCAACCGGTTATCACCCAGAATCGTCGGAGACGTGAGA
This sequence comes from Chloroflexota bacterium, assembly GCA_016200765.1. Lineage (GTDB taxonomy): Bacteria > Chloroflexota > Anaerolineae > JACRMK01 > JACRMK01 > JACQEC01. Next base: position 19,209 of record JACQEC010000144.1, read on the forward strand.
TGGTCTGCGCTAAGGGCGAAGCCACGGCCAGCCATCCGGTTGCCAAACAGCGTGCGGTGTGGTTGTTGCTCTGCCCCGACGAATCTGCGCTATACCCATTGCAAAGCGCCAAGCGGCGAAATAGAAGGGCTGGGAGGAAAAATGTCCGACGACTACGAGCCGCTTTGGCCCTCGTCCAGTCAGCACGGGCGCCGCGTTTGCGTGTTGGCGCGCACGTGGTAGAATGGTGCTCAGGTCAATCAGCGGCGAGCGAATCGCAAATAAGCCTTGCTTTTTGAGTTCGGTATCGCGAGCCGTTCCGGATGGGCTGGCTCAGCGCTACCGGGGCGGCCATAGATAGGGTGCGCGCGTCGCGAACCTTTGCGCCGAGCCTACCGCGCAGTTCGCGCGGACAGCGCAAGGGACGGGGAGGCATGATGACCGACACCCTCTTGGCGCCGGATGACATTGCGCAGGCCGTGGCCTTACTGCCATCAAACCCGCGGGAGGGCAATGCCCGCCTCAACGCCATCTTTCGCGCGGGGACGGTTCCCGGCGCCAGCCTGCACGGGCGCACGACGGGCGGGCTGGCGGCGACGAGCCTCGGCGGGCCGTTCGATGCGCTGGTGGGGTTTATCGTGCGCGCGTATATGCCGTGGCAGGGTAAGACGTTTGACGCGGCGGCGGCCAGCGGCGATAATATCTTCACCCACGACTCGCGCAAACTGGGGCGCATCTTCACGCCGTTTTACCGCGATTACATTCCCGACACCGCCAAGACCTATCGCGCCTTTCGCTTCAAGACCTATGCCGGGCCGGGGCTGGAAGACCCCGACCGGCAAGTGCTGAAGATTGACTACAACCTGCCGGTGAACCCGGCGCTGACCGTGCGGCGCATTGTGGACGAACTGGTGCAGGTGGACGAGCGCTTCTATCTGGGCAAGGCGCACGTGCGCTGGTGGTGGGGCGCGTGGCAGCGCGTGGCGTTTTTCACATTGACCAGTAGGGGCGAAGCCGCGCGCAAGGGTGTTGGATAGGAAGACGGAGACGGTCGCGCGCCGCTTCGCCCGTACAGGGCGGCTCCAAGGGACACACCATGTATTCAACGATTATTTCGGTAAGCGATCTTCAGCGGCTCATGGCGGCGCCGGCGCCGCTCGTCATCTGCGACTGCCGCCACCGGCTCGGCGTGGCGGGCGCGGGCTATCAGTTGTACCGGCAAGGGCACATCGCCGGAGCCATCTTTGCCGATCTCGACCGCCAATTATCCGCGCGGCCGGGCATGACGCCCCACGGCCACTCCGGCCGCCACCCCCTGCCGGAGCCGGAAGCATGGCTGAAGACGTTGGGCGAGTGGGGCATCACGCCGGCCACGCAGGTCGCGGCCTACGACGATGCGGGCGGAGCCTACGCCGCCCGGCTCTGGTGGATGCTGCGCTCGGTGGGGCATCAGGCGGTGGCGGTGCTGAACGGCAGTCTGCAAGCGTGGGCCGCCGCGGGCGGCTCGTTAGAAACGTCCGAGACACAGCCCACCCCGGCGCCGTCGCCGTATCCCGCGCCGGCGCGCTATGAGCGACTGATGACGATCGCCGAGGTGCGAGAGGCCATGGAATTGCCCGGGCCGCGCCGCCCGCTGTTGGTGGACGCGCGTGCCCCGAATCGCTATCGCGGAGAGGGCGAGACCGTGGACGCGCTGGCCGGGCATATCCCCGGCGCGCTGAACCGCTACTACATGGACAACCTGAACCCCGACGGCGCCTTTCGCGCGCCGCAGGAATTAAGAAGCGGGTTCCAGCCGCTGATTGAGCGAGCCGGAGAGCGCGCGGTGGTGATGTACTGCGGCTCCGGCGTCTCGGCCTGCCACAACCTGCTGGCGCTGGAGATTGCGGGACTACCGGCGGCGCGGCTCTTCCCGAATTCGTGGAGCGGGTGGAGCAGTACGCCGGGTCTGCCGGTGGCAACGGGCGACGAGTAATTTCTTTCCTCCCGGCGGGAGCCGCGATGCTCATGCGCGGGAGCCGGGGAACAAAGGCGTAGTTTGATGAGAAAAACGTACCACATCTGGACCGAAGGCTGTCAAATGAACATCGCCGACTCCCAGCGGGTCGCGGTGGAGTTAGAGCGGCTTGGCTATGCCCACAGCGAGCGGGCGGAAGCGGCTGACGTGATCGTGCTCAACACCTGCGTGGTGCGCCAGCAGGCCGAGGAGAAGGCCGTTGGCCGCCTCTCCGCGCTCAAGCCGCTGAAGGCGCAGAGGCCGGACGCCGTCCTCGCCCTGATGGGCTGTATGGTTGGCGTGAAAGACGCGGCGCCCCTGCGCGCGCGCTTCCCTTATGTGGACGTGTTCATGCCGCCGTCGGAGCCCGCGCCGCTCGTCGCCTTCCTGAAGGCGCGCGGGACAGACCCCGGCGAGGACATCGCGCGGCAAGAGACCGGCGAGCGTTATGCCATACAGGACGGATTCCGCCTGCCCGTGACCGACGCGAGCAAGGTCACGGCGCATATCCCCATCATCTACGGCTGTAACCACGTCTGCACCTTCTGCATCATCCCCTACCGGCGCGGGCAAGAGCGCAGTCGTTCCATCAGCGAGATCGCGCGCGAGGCGCGCGCGCTGGCCGCGCAAGGCGTGAAAGAGGTCACGCTGTTGGGGCAGATTGTAGATCGCTACGGCTGCGACGTGGACGACGGGCCGCGCCTGCCGGACTTACTGCGCGTCTTGAACGACGTGGAGGGGCTGGAGCGCGTTCGCTTTCTGACCTCGCACCCCAACTACCTGAACGACGACCTGCTCGACGCGGTCGCCGCCCTGCCGAAAGTCATGCCGCACATCGAGGTGCCGGTGCAGGCCGGCGACGATGCCATCCTCAAAGAGATGCGGCGCGGTTACACGGTGGACGAGTACCGCGCGCTGGTCGGCAAGATACGCGCCGCCCTGCCCGGCTGTTCCATCGCCACCGATATTATCGTCGGCTTTCCGGGCGAGACGGAACAACAGTTCATGGGCACCTACGACCTGTTAGCGGAACTGCGCCTGGACGTGGCGCATCTGGCGATGTACTCCCCGCGCCCGCACACCGCGTCCGCGCGCCGCATGGCCGACGACGTGCCGCCCGACGAAAAACTGCGCCGCCTCAAGGCGCTGGACGCCCTGCAGGAGAACATCTCCAGCGCCATCAACGCCGGGCTGGTCGGCCAGACATTGCCGGTGCTGGTTGAGGATCAGCACAAGGGAAAGTGGCGCGGGCGCACGCCGACGAATAAACTGGTCTTCTTCGAGGACGGCGCGGCGAGGAGGGCGGGTCAGATAGTGCCGTTGACCATTATCAGCAGTGGCGCGTGGTCCATGCAGGGCGCGCTGGCGGGTTCCACGCCATCGGTGGATGAGCGCGCGGCGCCGCGCTCTATGCGAGAGTTGCTAACCGTCTCATCATTTTAGACAATACGCCGTGGCTGGCAGGGAGTCGAGCAGGGCTAGATTTCAACGTCTTCGAGTTTGACCCCGCGCGCGGAGCGCAGGCTTTGTCTCGCGCGCGCGATACGTTGGAGAAAGCGCGGGTCATGCTCTAGCCGGTACTCAAACCAATCATCTTCCGAAGCAAAGCCAATCAGCAACCCGGCCGGTTTGCCATGGCGGGTAATGAGGACTTCTTCCTTCTCGGCCAGGCGCAAGTATTTGGACAAATCATCCTTGACTTCATTCAGCGCCGCGGTCTTCACGCGGTGATGGCCTCAAAAGCAATTTGCAAGCGCTTGGGCTCTGCCGTCGAAAAGTTCAGTTTTTCAAAGCCGATCACTCGTCCGGCGCGGTCTTTCATCAGGATCACTTCATCGCCGGTCTCTTCGCAGACGTATTCATCTTGCGGCTTGCCGAACCAAACGGTTAGCGTATTCCCCGCTTCATCGTAAAACACTTTTACTTGGGCCATAACAACTCTCCTTCTTTGATGGCGTCGGTCGGGTAAGCCGTTATCAAAAAGCCTTCCTCATCAAGTCGTTTGGCAACAGCACAGACCCATCGCCCGACTCGTTCTGGTCGGTAGAACAAGTATACAGCCGGATCGCTTTTGCTCTGCCGGATTTCGCTAGGATTTTGAAGCGCGTCCTTGACGTCATTTTCGTGCTCTGCCATAACAGGGTGCTTGACTGTGATAATCAACTCCCAATGGGAGCGTATGACGCGCACGCGAAAGCCGAGTGGAGTTGGAGCTTGAAAAAGCATTGTATCTGGCGATGAGGCGTCAGCCATGGTCCTCATTGTAACTCTGATTGGGATAATTGGGATAAAGGGAAGTTGAAGCGGGGCTCCTGAAAAGTTGTTAGTGACGAAATTCGCTCCCGCTGGACTCCCGCTGGTCGCAAATCCAGCGGCCTTCAGTGGCGGATATGGCTATCCGCCACGAGCGAAGAGCGGAATCCTGCCAGCAGGCAAGAGGCTTTTGTGCCGCGCGGGCGAGCAGGGCCGCCTGCTCGCCCGCACGTACACCGCTACTGGGCGTCGCCGTTCTTCATGCCGCGCGCCAGCGCGGTGAGGCCGCTCAGGCCGCCTAGCCCCATCGTCTCCACCGCCGACGAGGGCACAATCACCAGCGCCCCGCGCTCCTTCAGCCCTTCAAACAACATATTCATCGCGCGCAGGTGCAGCGCCGCTGTGTTGTCGCCATAAACCTCGGCCGCCGCGCGGAACGAATGCGCGATCTGCTGTTCCGACTCGCCGAGGATCACCCGCGCCTGCCGCTCGCGCTCGGCCTGCGCCTGCCGGCTCATCGCGTCTTCGAGCGCCGCCGGAATGACCACATCACGGATTTCAACCGACTGCACCGTCACGCCCCACGGCGTCGTGCGTTGGTCAATGATCTTCTGTAATTCGGCGTCAATCTTCTCGCGCCCGACGAGGATATCGGCCAAGATCATCTTGCCGATGATGTCTCGCAGGGCGGTCTGCGCGGCCCAGCTAATCGCCTCGCGATAGTTCTCCACCTCCAGCGCCGCCTTTTTCGCGTCCCACACCATCCAGAACAGCACGGCGTCCACGTCTATCGGCACCGTGTCCATCGTCAGCGTCTTTTCGGCGTTGAACGACGTGACCATCACGCGGTGATCAATCCACGAAGGGATAGCCTCAACCAGCGGCACGATCCAGAACAGCCCCGGCCCGGCCAGTTGCTCGAATTTGCCGAAGCGCAGCACAATCGCCTTCTCCCACTGGTTCCCAATCTTGAGCGCAAACAGGATGTAGAGCGCGGGCAGCGCCGAGAGGAGCAGGTAGACCGGCACGCTGTTGCGCGCCAGCTGACTGGCGGCGTAACTGGCCCACAGGCCGAGCAGCGCGATCACCACGGCCAGCGTGATGGAAATGGGATTGGTTTGCTTGAGATCGGCATACGTCATTTTGCGTCTTGATGACTCAAATTTGGGCGCCATGTTGGTTGCCTCCTTGATTGACTAACACTTTCGA
>JACQEC010000145.1 GCA_016200765.1 Chloroflexota bacterium
GACGGGGTAGAGCGTCGGGCGCATCATCGCCTCGACGCGCAGGCGGATGTCGTCGTGCATCAGCGCGGGCATGGGCGCGTCGCCGCCGCGCCGGATGGCCTCGCGGTACTCGTCGAGCACGCCGCGGCAGGCGTCGAGCGTCGCGCCGCGCCCGTAGCGCGCGAGCAAGTCGTGCATCGGCGCGGCGTTGATCAACTGGTCAACGGCAGGCAGGGCGCGCAGGCGCTCCGCGATGTCATCGGGCGTAGGCATGTTCTTCGATCAACGCGGGTTGAAGCCGCGCGGCAGGCACGTGCGCTTCGATGGCGCGGATCGCCGCCGTCACGCCTCGCACCATCGTCTCGACCGCCATCGAGGGGATGAGCGGGTAGTGCTTGACGGCCTGCTCCGGCAGGGCGGGCAGGTGGATGAAGCCCGCCGGAATCGCCAGTTGGTTCTGCGCGAGATGGTGGAGGATGGCGTAGGTGACCTGATTGCACAGGAACGCGCCCGCGCTCAAGGACAACTCGGCAGGCGCTCCGGCGGCGCGCGCCGCTTCCAGCATCGCGCGCGTGGGCAGGGTGACGAAGTAGGCCGCCGGGCCATCGGGCGCAATCGGCTCGTCCACCACCTGCTGGCCGCTGTTGTCGGCGATGCGGTAGTCCATCAAGTTGATGGCGACGCGCTCGATGGAAATCGCCAGCCGCCGCGACGCCTCGCCGAGGCAGAGGATGGCGTCGGGCTGGAAGCGGCGCGCGGCCTCGATGACCGTTGCCGGCCCGCGCGCGCGGTCCACCGGCAGGATCGCGGTGTGCAGGGCGATGCCGTCCAGCCCCTCGCGCGCCAGCGCGCGCACAACCTGCTCGGATGGATTGATCGTACTGCCGCCGAACGGCTCAAAGCCGGTGAGGAGGAGGTTCATGCTGTGTCCTTTGGGAGTCTGTTCTCATCAACTGAAGAGGGCCATATCTTTACGCAACCGTTGTGGTAGGCATTTGGATGTACCTATCCGGCTTTTCCTGCTTTTGCTGAATGGCAAAGAAACGCCGTTCAATTTCCTTCAATACACTTGCATCGTAATAGACCATGCCACAGCTAAGGCAAATTTCAACCGGTGTATTCGGCGCGAGCAAATACTGCCCCTGATGGCTGTAGAGATAATCAATGCGCCTTTCCTCATAGCGCTCACTTCCACAGAAGTTGCACTGGATCTTGCTCATTCGTCATCGCTTATTCATCATCTGCCAATCTCAACCCCGGTACCACGTCCAAATCCCAGCCACTGCGCTCGCCCTTCGCAAAATGGAAGTAGCCCGCGCTGGCGATGACCGCGCCGTTGTCGGTGCAGAGCGCAACCGGCGGGATCAGCACCGGCGCCGGCATTCGCTCGCGCATCCGCTCGCGCAGGCGTTGATTGGCCGCGACCCCGCCGCCAATCAACACTTGCTTCACGGCAAACTGTTCAGCGGCCAGGCGCGTCTTCTCAACCAGCACATCTACCACCGATTCCTGAAACGCCGCGGCGATGTCGCCGACCGGCAGGCGGCTGTCGCCTGCACGCAAGCCGTCCTGCTTGACGAGGTTCAGCACGGCGGTTTTCAGGCCGCTGAAGGAGAAGTTGTACGTGCCTTCCAGCCACGCGCGGGGCAGGCGCAGTTTGCTCACGTCGCCCTGCTCGGCAGTCTTTTGAATGGCCGGGCCGCCCGGATAGCCCAGCCCCAGCAGGCGCGCCACCTTGTCGAAGGCTTCCCCCGCCGCGTCGTCGAGCGTCGCGCCGAGCAGTTCATATTGGCCGTGATCTCGCATCAGGATCAGTTCCGTGTGACCGCCGGAGACGATCAGGCATAGGAGGGGGAACTGCGGCTCCTCCGCAGAAGCCAGCCACGAGGCGTAGATGTGCCCCTCCAGATGGTTGACGCCCACCAGCGGCAGGCCGTTCGCCAGCGCCAGCCCCTTCGCCATGTTCACGCCGACCAACAGCGACCCCGCCAGCCCCGGCCCATGGGTCACAGCAATCGCGTCGAGGTCTGCCCATTGGATGCCGGCTTGCGCCATCGCCTGCTCCACGACCGGCACGATTTTCGCCACATGCTCGCGCGAGGCCATCTCCGGGAACACGCCGCCATATTGCGCGTGCAATTCGACTTGCGCGGCGACCACATTGGAGCGGATATGCCGCCCATCCTCGACCACCGCCGCCGCCGTCTCATCGCACGACGTTTCAATGCCCAGCACCCGCAACATGGCGCGATTGTAACAGATTGACGAAGGCACCGCAAACGACTATACTGCCTGTCAAACTACACGCGGCGCGTGTGGCTGTCGCAAGGCAAGGGTCCTGCGGAGTGCAGGCTTTAGCCGGACAGATACACAACGCGTCATGATGGAGGATCCATGGTTTCTCAAGAACTGCTCGATATCCTGCGTTGCCCGGCAGACGTGCGCAACGGCCCCAACGCGGGCCTGCTCGATTTGGTCAACGGCGCGTGGCTCATCTGCCGCGATTGCTCGCGCAAGTACCCCATCAAGGACGACATCCCCGTCATGCTGATTGAGGAAGGGGATAAATTCCGGAACACGCCGGTTGACCAGTTGGGGATGCCCTCATGAAACCCGCTCGACGGCGACCGGCGCATGACGACGAACGACAAGGCATCCGCTTCAGCGTCAAACTCCAATCGGACTCAAACATCACCGCCGCGAGCGTCTTCGCGCGCTATAACACCGGCGAGCGCCCGACCACCACACAGGGCAAGGCTGAACTCACGCCCGACAAGAGCGTGACGGCTGTCTTCACGCGCACGCTCACGCGCGGCGCGCTGGTGCCGGGCACCGATGTGGAGTATTACTGGCAAGCCGAGAACGCCAACGGCCAGACACTCAAAACCGAGACGTTCAAGTACGCCTATCTGGACGACCGCTTCGACTTCAAGTCGCTGTCCAGCGGCAAGGTGACGGTCTATTGGTACGGCGCGGATGACAGTTACGGCCGCGAGCGACTGCGCGTGTGCGTCGCGGCCATAGACCGACTGACGAAGCAGATTGGCGTTGATCTCCAGCAGGAAGCGCGGATTTTTATCTATCGCACGCGCAACGACATGCTGGCCGCTCTGCCCTCCAAAGGACAGACCTCCGACACGACGCTGACCGTGCTGGGCGAGCTGGCCGGGCCGAACACGGTGCTCTTGCTGGGCGGCGATTCCAACGTGAACAACACCACCGCCCACGAATTGAGCCACCTCGTCGTCCATCTGGCGACGACCAACCCGCTGATCGGCGGGGTCAACATTCCGGCGTGGCTGGACGAGGGGCTGTCCATGTACAATCAGGACAGCGTCGAGAGCGGCTACACCGGCGCGCTGAATCAGGCCATCCGC
>JACQEC010000146.1 GCA_016200765.1 Chloroflexota bacterium
CAGATAGCTGTGGCCGCGCCGAGCAGGGCCGCCGTCTTGCCGGCGATCATCTGTCGGTAGTAGTCCAGCCCCGCGGTGGTCATCTCCTCGCCGCGCATGTCCAGATACTGACCCTCAACCAATTGAACACACGCCCGCTGAAAGATGCCGAGACAGCGCAAGACGCGGTCGGCAGGAAGCCCGCGCTCGCTGATCCTTAGCAATTCGACCTGCGCCAGCGCGAAGAGCGCGTCGCCAGCGTTGATGGCCTGTGGAATGCCGACGAGCGCCCACAGGGTTGGCCGATGCCGCCGCGTGCGGTCGCCATCCTGAATGTCATCATGCACGAGCGAGAAGTTGTGGAGGATTTCAACCGCGGCCGCCGCTGGTAGCGCCGGCTCGTAGCGGCCGGCGAGCGCCTCGCAGACGAGCAGGCAGAAGACGGGGCGCAGGCGCTTGCCCGTGTCGGCTCGCGCCGGTTGAAAGCGCTCGTCGGCCCAGCCGAGATGATAGAGCATCATCTGGTAGAAGTCGGCCAGCAGGGGGTTTGCGCTCTGCACGGCAGAGCGCATCTCGGCGTCAACGGCCTGCAAGTAGGGGGAAATATCCGGCGACATTGGCATCGGTGCGACGGTAGGCGGGCAGGGCAGGTGCAAGACCTGCCCCTACTGGGTGGCCACTTTCTTCAGAAGCGGGGTGTGCCGCAGATCGGCCAGTGTGGTGATGCCCAGGCAAAACATCGTGATGCGCAGTTCTTCGATGGTCTCGTTGATCTTGGAGATGACGGCTTCTGTGGAGACGGTGGCCGGTTTGAGGTAGGGCGCGGCCATCGAGGCCAGCGTTGCGCCCAAGGCCAGACATTTCGCCGCGTCAAGCCCACTGCGCAGGCCGCCGCTGGCGATAATCGGCAGGGACGGCGCGCCGCTTTGAGCCATCAGGATGGAATCGGCGGTCGGGATACCCCAATCCTGGAACGTGGCCGCGATATTGGCGAGGTGCTCGCTGGGCGCGCGGTGCCGCTCAACCTCGGTCCATGATGTGCCGCCAGCGCCGGCGACATCAATCGCGCTGACGCCGGCGTCGGCGAGGCGGCGCGCGGTGGCTTCGTCTATGCCCCACGACACCTCCTTGGCGATCACGGGCACCGTGAGCGTCCGGCAGACCGTTTCGATTTTTTTCAGCAGTCCGCCGAAGTTCGTGTTGCCGTGAGCCTGCACGGCCTCCTGAAGCGGGTTCAGATGCAGGATGAGAGCGTCGGCCTCGATCATCTCGACGGCGCGCCGGCACTGCTCGACGCCATAGCCGTAGTTCAACTGCACGGCACCGAGATTGGCAAACAGCAGAATGTGCGGCGCGACACGCCGCACTTGATAGGTCTTCGCCAGCGCCGGGTTCTCCAGCGCCGCGCGCTGGGAGCCGACTCCCATGGCGACGCCGCACATCTGGGCGGCTTCTGCCAGCCGCTCGTTGATCTCGGCGGTCGGCCACGCGCCGCCGGTCATCGAGGCGATGACGAGGGGAGCCGCAAGCGCACGACCGAAGAAGTGCAGACCGGTATTAACATCGCCCTTGTCAATCTCAGGCAGCGCCTGATGCAGGAAGCGGTACTCGCCGAGGCCGGTGCCGGTCTGCTGGAAAGCGACATCCTCCTCGCTGACGATGCGGACGTGATCAAGCTTGCGCTGGCTGGTCATCGTAACTTTCGCGCGGGATAGGTGTTCATCATAGCGAAACTACAGCGCGTTCATCTTACCCAATGGGCAGGGGGTTGTCAAAGGAAAGCATTTTGCGCCTTGTTTTGACGGGCTAAATCAAGACTGCTATACTGTGCGCGCAAATCCCAAGACCCCGTAAAATTCACCTAACTGGAGGTAGAGGCAAACATGGCAGAGAACACCTATGATCGTGTCAAGAAAATCATCGTGGAGCAACTGGGGGTTGACGAGAGCCGGGTCGTAGCGAACGCTCGTTTCCGCGAGGATTTGGAGGCCGATTCGCTCGATCTGGTTGAGCTGATTATGGCCTTCGAAGAGGAATTCGGCGGCGAGATTTCCGATGACGAAGCGCAGAAGATCACATCGGTTGGCGAAGCGGTCAAGTATCTCGACGCGCAGAGCGGGTCGTAAGCAAACTCCATAAGGCGTGTCGTGGCGTGGAAGGGATGCCCCAGCCGGGGCATCCCTCTTGTTTTTACGAACCTCACCCCCGGCCCCTCTCCCAGGTATGGGAGAGGGGGGTACACCGCGACGCCTGTGATTTCATCCGAGCCTGTACGCTCAACGAGGTGTCCTATTTCTAGCCGGACCTCACCCCCGGCCCCTCTCCCATACCTGGGAGAGGGGGGCGCGCGGCGGCGCCTGTGATTTCATCCGAACCTGCACGCTCAACGAGGTGTCCTATTTCTAGCCGGACCTCACCCCCGGTCCCTCTCCCATACCTGGGAGAGGGAGGCGCGCGGCGGCGCTTGACTGTTGGTGGCGTCTGTTTGCTGATCGCACTGTTGGCGGCCTGTGTTAGCAGCTCGCCAGCACCCGTTGTGACGCCTCCGCCAGCGACTGCGGCGCCAGTAGTAAAGCTGGCTATCAGGCCGACAGTGGATCCGAGTTGGGAGCGCTATGCGAGCTTCGATGGCGCGTACTCATTTTCCCATCCATCGGAGTGGGCGTTTGAAGTGGTGCCGGGCAACACCAGCCTGTTTAGCCTATCGGATTACGCCGGGTTCGCGACCGTCTTGCTGGATTCGGAGTTTTCGCCCGATCGGGCGGCGCTGGGCCAGGCGCTGATCCAGCGGCTGGCGGATCAGGCAACCCGCAACGGCGACCAATTTCAGGTGATTACCACGGGCGTCTGGTCGTCGCCGGCGGCGTTTGACAATATTGTCGTCGAGCACCTCACGATTGAACTGCCCCAACACATTCCCACGTACCATGTGACGTTGATCATTGCCACGCCGTTCCGGCAAACCCTGTTCGCCCAGTATTTTCGCCTTGACAGCCGCGAGTTGGCGGCGGCGGAGCGGCAGATGCTGGAAGCCGTCATCGCGTCTCTCCAATTTGCCCCTCGCTAGAGCGCTATCATTGCCCCGCCCCTGATTCATCCCACCCCGCACGGCTGTGGTAAAATCAGCCTGTCACCTGCAGAACGCGGTACACCTTATCGTGTGGAGCCGAAATGACCGCAACACCGAACAGCGACGCCGTTGGGCAGGCTTATGTCGAGATGGCGCTGGCGATTGAGCAACATCAGCCCGGCACGATTGACGCCTACTTTGGCCCTTCCTCGTGGAAAGCGGCGGCGGAAGCGGCAGGTAAGAGGCCGCTCGACGAACTGGCGGCGCGCGCGCGTGAGTTGGCCGCGGCCGTCTCCGCATCGGACTGGGAGCCTCAGCGGAAACACTTCCTGAGCAAGCAGGTTGCGGCGATGCAGACCAGCCTGCGCCTGCTCGCGGGCGCGAGCGTGCCGTTTGCCGCGGAGGTCGAGGCGTTGTATGACATCACGCCGGTGCGCGTGGATGACGCCGTCTTTGAAGAGGCCAAGCGCGAGCTCGAAGGTTTGTTGCCGGGAGACGGCTCCCTCAACGAACGGCTGCGCGCGCTCCGCAAACGCTTTGAAATCCCGCTTGAGCGGGCGTTGGAGTTGTTTGAGTGCGCGAAGGAGGAGACGCGCGCGCGAACGCGGGCGCTCTTCGCTTTGCCCGCCGAGGAAGACGTGGAACTGCGGCTGGTGAAGGACAAGCCATGGGGCGCATACAACTGGTATCGGGGCGGCCATCGCTCGTTGATTGAACTCAACACCGACTCGCCGGTGCACGTGAACGGGATGGTGGGCCTGCTGGCCCACGAGGGCTACCCCGGGCATCACACGGAACATGCGATCAAGGAGCAGGCGCTATACGAACAGCGCGGCTGGATCGAAGCCTGTGTGCTGCTCATCAATGCGCCGGAGTGCGTCGTCTCGGAAGGGATTGCCACCAGCGCGGCGGAGGCGATTTTTGAAGAAGGCGAGATGGAACAGTGGATGCGCGCGGAATTGTATCCACGAGCAGGCGTGCAGGACATCTTGTCGTTAGAAGACACCCTCAAGATTCAGCGCGCTTCACAGGTGTTGGGCCGCGTGGGCAATAACGCCGCGCTCATGATCCATGTGGACGGCCAGCCGGACGATGTGGTGATCGAGTACCTTCTGCGCTACAGCGGCCGCACACGCGAGGAAGCCGCGCGCAATATCCGCTTTATGAAAGACCCGCTGTTCCGCTCGTACATTTTCACGTACTCGTACGGCCACGACCTGATGAAGGCTCTGTTCGCAAAATACGGCAAACGCGCCGTGTTTGAACGGGCGCTGAGCGAGCCGCTCACGCCGAGCGGCTTGCGCGCGTGGCTGTCGGCGTGAGCGATCTGACCGGAATCATCCTCGCGGGCGGGCAGTCGCGGCGGATGGCGCGGGATAAGTCGCTGATGACGCTGGGAGGACGGACGCTCGTGCAACGCGCGGTAGATGCCCTGACGCCCATCTGCGCCGACATCGTGCTGGTGACGAATACACCCGATAAATATGACTTTCCGGATCTGCTGAAGGTGCCCGATGCGTTCCCCGGCACGGGCTCGCTGGGCGGCCTGTACTCCGGTTTGAGCGCCGCAGGGGCTGAACGGGCGATTGCCGTTGCGTGCGACATGCCTTTCCTCCACACCGCGCTGTTGGCGTATTTGGCGGAGTTGCTGGCAGACGCCGACGCGGTCGTGCCCAACCTTAGCGAGAGCGGCGCGCCCGGCGCTCATGCGCCGGGCGCGAAGGCGAAGCAGATTGACTTCCACCCGCTCCATGCGGCCTATCGCCGCGAGTGTCTCGCGCCGATTGAGGCCCAACTGCGCGCGGGCGACCTGCGGATGATCGGGTTTCTCTCGCACGTAAGGCTGAGGACGGTCGAGCGCGCCGACATTCAACGGCTTGATCCGCAACTGCACTCGTTCTTCAATGTGAATACACCCGAGGAGTGGGCGATAGCAGAACAGATCGCGGCGGGCGGCGCTGCATGATTGGCTTGCTGGTCACGGTGCTGACATTCTTCTCGACGATGCTCGGCGGCCTGTTCGCACTGCGCTTTCGGGATCGCCTGCACCTGATCCTCGGCTTCACCGCAGGCGTAGTGATGGGCGTGGCCTTCTTCGACATCTTGCCGGAGGCGCTGGACCTCGCCGGACAGGCCAACCTGCCCACGCTCAGCATTATGGCGGGGCTGGTCTTTGGCTTCATGCTGTTTCACGTCATGGAAAAGGTGGTCGTCCTGCACGCCCGCCGGGGCGAAAGCGACCTCACCCCTGACCCCTCTCCCAATTTGGGAGAGGAGCGCGGGAGTGAGGACAGCCATCAGTTTGTAGGCATGTTAGGGGCGGGGGGCTTCGCGATTCACAGCTACCTCGATGGATTGGCGATTGGCCTGGCATTTCAGATTAGCGGTCAGATCGGGCTCGTGGTGGCGCTGGCGGTGCTGGCGCACGACTTCTCCGACGGGTTCAACACGATCACCGTGTTATTGTTGCACAGCGCGACACGCGCGACGTCTTTTCGCTGGCTGCTGATTGACGCGGTGACCCCGCTGTTGGGCGCGGCGACAGCCCTGTTTGTGACCGTGCCGCCGGGCTCGCTGGCGTTGATATTGGCGGGTTTTGCAGGCACGTTCCTCTACATCGGGTCGAGCGACCTCCTGCCGGAGGCGCACCACGGGCACAGCTCGGTGTTGACGATCTTGCTCACGGTGCTGGGCACCTTATTCGCGTTCGGTATCGTGCAGGCACTACAATAGGCAGGGGGAATTTTAGATTTCTGATTTTAGATTTTTGATCGCGGGCTGAAATCTAAAATCAACAATCAAAAATTGAAACGGCGGGTCAGCGCGCGAAATAGAGGATGCCCAGCACGCTTACGCCCCAGAGGACGATGGCGGTCAAGAGAGGGCGATCTTTGATGAATAACTCCGATGGCTCGCCGCCTTGATTCCGCACGTGAATGAGGTAGAGATAGCGGAAGACGCCGTAGAGGACGAAGGGGATCGTCAGCATCATGGAGTGGTTCTTGGGGAGCGTTTCGGCGGAGAAGGTGTAGAGCGAATAGGCCATGACCGTGGCTGAGGTGACCACGCCAGTCATCTCGTCTAGCAGGTGAAGCGAGTAATCGCCGAGGGTGGCGCGATGCCCGGCGGCGTTGCCCTCCAGCACGACCAGTTCATGGCGGCGCTTGTTGATGGCGATAAAGAGGGACAGCAGAATTGTGACCACGTAGAGCCAGGGGGAAGGCGCGACATTGATTACGACCGCGCCGGCAACCGCGCGCAGGACAAAACCGGCGCCGACCGCGAACACGTCCACAATCACCCAATTCTTGAAGATAAACGAGTAGCCGACGTTCACGAGAAAGTAGATCAGGGCGATTACGGCAAAAGCGGGGCGCATCGCGTACGCCGCGGCCAGCGTGCCCACCAGCAGGATCGTGGCGGCGGCCAC
>JACQEC010000147.1 GCA_016200765.1 Chloroflexota bacterium
GGTGTGCTGTTCAGCGATACGGACAACGTGATCCCCGATGTCGTCTGGATCAGTCAAGAGCGGCTGGCCTCCCTGATGGACAGCGCCGGCCATCTGACGGGCGCGCCCGAACTCGTCGTCGAGGTCTTGTCGCCGGGCGCGGACAACGAGCGGCGCGACCGCGAGGCCAAGCTCAAACTCTACAGCGTGCGCGGGGTGCGGGAATACTGGCTTGTGGATTGGCGGGTGAAGCAGGTGGAAATCTATCGCCGCGAGCGCGCCCACCTGTCGCTGGCCGTCACGTTGTTAGCGGAAGATGAACTGACTTCGCCGCTCCTGCCGGGCTTTGCCTGCGCGGTGGCGCGGTTGTTCGCTTGAGGAGGGGACAATGCCGGTAAGGAATGTGCTGGAAGCCGTGCGCGAGGCGATGTTTGAGGAGATGAAGCGCGACGAGCGTGTGATCGTGATGGGCGAAGATGTCGGCAAGCACGGCGGCGTCTTCCGCGCCACCGACGGCCTGTGGAAAGAGTTCGGCGACAACCGCGTGATTGACACGCCATTGGCGGAACTATCCATTGTCGGCATCGCCATCGGCGCGGCCGCCAACGGCATGAGGCCCGTCGCGGAAATCCAGTTCGCCGACTTCATGGCCCCGGCCTTTGACCAGATCGTGAACGAGGCCGCGCGCCTCCGCTACCGCTCGGCCGGCGACTGGACCTGCCCGCTGGTCATCCGCGCCCCCTACGGCGGCGGCATTCACGGCGCGCTCTACCACTCGCAGTGTATCGAGTCGTTTTACGCTCACGTGCCCGGCCTCAAGGTGGTCTGTCCCTCGACGCCCTACGATGCGAAGGGCTTGCTCAAGGCCGCCATCCGCGACGAGGATCCGGTCATGTTCTTCGAGCACAAGAAAACCTATCGCTTGATTAAGGGCGAGGTGCCCGCAGGCGATTACACCGTTCCGATTGGCAAGGCCGACGTGAAGCGCGCGGGCAATGACCTCTCGATCTTCACCTACGGCATGATGGTGCACCACTCGCTGGAAGCGGCGGAGCGCGCAGCCAAGGATGGCATCAGCGTCGAGGTGGTTGACCTGCGCTCGTTGCGCCCGCTGGACAAAGACGCGGTGCTGGCCTCGGTTCGGAAGACCGGCAAGGCGATGATCGTCTACGAGGACAACGAGTTTGGCGGCTATGGCGCGGAGGTGGCCGCGCTGATTGCGGAGGAAGCCTTTGAGTCCCTCGATGGCCCGGTCGTGCGCATGGGCTCGCCCGAAGCGCCCGCCGTGCCGTTCAGCGCGCCGATGGAAGAGTGGTTCATGATCAACCCGGATAAGATTGAGCAAGAGGTCAGGAAGCTGGCGGCGTATTAAAGACGTCTACACCCTGCGGGAAATAATATGAAGTTCACCATCACGATCTCCCAAGATGAAGACGGCGTATATATCGCCGAATGTCCTGCCATTCCGGGCTGTGTCAGTCAGGGCCGAACCGAGCACGAGGCTGAGCAGAACATTCAAGAGGCGATCAAGGCATGCCTTGAGG
The DNA here is from genome assembly GCA_016200765.1 of Chloroflexota bacterium. Taxonomy (GTDB): domain Bacteria; phylum Chloroflexota; class Anaerolineae; order JACRMK01; family JACRMK01; genus JACQEC01. Next base: position 1,524 of record JACQEC010000147.1, read on the forward strand.
TTCGCGCCGAAAAAGGCATGCCTTTGACTGTGGCAACTCGGCAAGTAGAGGTCATCATCTGATGCCGCCGGTGCCGGTTCTAAAGCCGCGCGAGGTTATTCGGGCTTTTGAGAAACTGGGTTGGGAAGTCTCACGGCAACGCGGTAGTCACATCATTTTGACGAAACCGGGCCACATAGCCTCTCTTTCAGTGCCCAATCACTCTGAGATTGCTCGCGGAACATTACGAAGCCTTATCAGTAAGGCAGGAGTTACAGTAGACGAGTTTCTGGAGGGGTTAGAAAAATCTTGATCGCTTGAGGTGTTGACAGTGCCTTGGATTCCCATGGTTGACGAAGCCGACGCCACAGGCGAGCTGGCGCAGATGTACGCGGAGCAGAAGTCGGCGTGGGGCGTGGATCATATCCTCAAGATTCACTCGCTCAACCCGCCCTCGCTCAACGCGCACGTCGTCCTCTACCGCACGCTCATGTACGGCCGCTCCGGCCTGTCGCGCGCCCGGCGCGAGATGATCGGCGTCGTCGTCTCCGCCCTCAATCACTGTCCGTACTGAATGACCCATCACGGCGAAGGTCTTCGCCGCCTGACGCGCAACCCGGCGCTGGTCGCTCAACTCAAGGAGGACTACCGCGCCGCGCCTCTCTCCCCCGCCGACCGGGCGATGCTGGACTACGCGGCGAAACTGACGCGGGAGCCGTGGACGGTGCGCGAGGGCGACGTGCAGGCCCTGCGCGAGACCGGCTTTTCAGACGCAGACATCCTCGACATCGCGCAGGTCACCGCCTACTTCGCCTACGTCAACCGTATTGCCGATGGGCTGGGTGTAGCCGTCGAGGCCGAGAAGTGGGAGGAAATCCGCGTCGCCCAGCAATCTGACAGCCAATAGCAGATAGTCAACCACCATCAGCCATCAGCCATCGGCCATCGGCCATCAGCCATCAGCCCCCTCAACCCCCGCTGGGGGCACGGCACGCAGAGTGGGCGCGCGCCCAATCAGGCCCATCAGCGGCAGTCCCAGCGCAATGCCGACCGCGCCCGCCAGCGCGAAAGCCGCGCCCCAGCCCAACCCGCGATCCAGCGCCCAGCCCGCCACCACCGGCGCGAGGATGGTCGCGCCAAAGCCAAAGAACGCCTGTATCGCCTGCGCCGAGCCGAGCCGCCCCGGCGGCGCGAGTTCTGTGATCGCTGTCGAGTAGATGGCCGAGTCAGCCGAGACCAGCAGGCCATAGCCACAGCCCAGCACAATCAACACCACCCACGGACTGCCTCCCATCCATCCGAAGATGAGCGAGCACGCGCCGCTGAGCAGGGTCATCGTCAGCGCGGCGCGGGCGCGGCCCAGATGGTCGGAGAGCCACCCGCCGAGGAAAACGCCCGGCGTGCCGAAGCCGGCCATCAGCGCCGCCCACTGACTGCCCTGCGCCGATGCGCTGGTGGTGTCGAGCCCCTGCGCGGCCAGCACGCTGGCGACGAAAGCGGCCAGCCAGCCCCGCGACACGTACAGTTCCCACGAGTGCCCGGTATAGGCAAGCACATTGCGCGCCACCGGCCCATCGCGCAGGATGGCGGGGTCGAGGCGCGCGCGCCCGCCCCCGACTGGATCGGGGGCCAGCCCGCGCGTGCTCAACACCGCCAGCGGCAGGGCGATCAGGGATACCGCGCCGAGCGCCAACGCCGCCCCGCGCCAGCCCAGCGACGGCAAGAGCAGACCGGTCGCCCACAACGAGACAGCCGCGCCGAGGTAGAAGGCGGCGACATACGCGCCGACCGCGAGCCCGCGCCGCCGTGCCGCCGCCGCCGCAGAGACGATGCGCACGCCGGGCATATAGATGCCGGCCAGCCCCAGCCCGGCCAGAAAGCGCATCGCCGCCGCGCTCCACAGATTGGTCGCCAGCAGGGGGAAGAGCACGAACGATATGGCCGTGGCCGCCGCGCAGACGGCAATCACGCGGCCGGGGCGGATGCGGTCGGTGAGCGGCAGCAGCACCAGCACGCTGACCACATAGCCGACCTGATAGGCGGCGAACACCCAGCCCGCCTCGGCGGCGTTGATGTGCCACTCCTCCCGCAAGAGCGGCACCGAGGCCGCGACCACGTTGGACGGTAGCAGAGCCAGCGCCAGCACCGGCCCCAGCAAATGAGCGCGATTCATCCCCATCTCGACGCGAGTGATCTGTGCGCAGATGTTACCCGCGCCGCAGGAGCGTGTCAAACCGCTTGCCGGTTCTCGCCCCCAGTCGCCGCCGTTACGCGCTATTCCTCCCCTCTCCCATACTTGGGAGAGGGGCCGGGGGTGAGGCCCCCGCCAAAAATTTCCTTGACTCTCGCGGTGATTATCAGTACAATCTCCCCATTCTGTGTTCCGTGATTGAGGCGGAAGGAGGTGCTGTTCCAGCGCGCTAACTGACAGATCAACCCGCAAAATAACCTTGCAAGGTTTACCTGAAGAAGGAGAAAACGACAGATGGCCAAGAAGCTCGTGTTTGCTCTGCTGTTCGTTAGCGTTGCCCTTGCGATAGCGGCTTGTGGCGCGGCCTCCACTCCGGCTCCCGCCGCCACCAGCGCGCCCGCCGCGGCGACCACCGCGCCGACCAAACCCGCCGCGCCCGCCATTACGCGCGGAGGCACCCTGCGCATCGGCCTCAACTCCGATCTCACTACCATGGACCCGCATCTCTCCACCGCCGCGGTTGATCGGCAGGTCTACCAGTCTATCTACAGTCCGCTGGTGCGTCTGGACAAAGACCTCACGCTCAAGCCCGAACTGGCCGAGAAGTGGGAGTTTACCGACCCCACCACGCTCGTGCTCAACTTGCGCAAGGGCGTGAAGTTCCATGACGGCACCGATTTCAACGCCAAGGCCGTCAAGGTCAACTTTGACCGCATGTTGAACCCCGACACCAAATCCCTGCGCGCCGCCGAAATCTCGTCGGTCAAAGAAGTGGTTGTGGTGGACGACTACACCGTCAAGATCAACCTGAAGGCGCCCAGCGCGTCGTTGATGGCCGTGTTGAGCGACCGCGCCGGCATGATGATTTCGCCCGCCGCAATTGAGAAATACGGCAAAGACCTCGCGCGCAACCCGGTCGGCACCGGCCCGTTCCAGTTCGTCGAATGGGTCAAGGACGACCATCTGAGCGTCAAGAAGTTTGACGGCTACTGGGAGAAGGGCGCAGACGGCCAGTCCCTGCCGTACCTCGATGGCGTGGTCTACAAACCGGTGACCGACGCGACGGTCAAGCTGACCAGTTTGAAGACCAACACGCTGGACATGATAGACGGCGTGGCCCCGAAGGACGTTGCAGCGTTGCGCGGCGGCAAAGACCTGACCTATGATGAAGTGCCCGGCCTTGGCTATCAAGCGATTGATCTCAACCTCGCCAAGCCGCCGTTTGACAAGGTAGAGGTTCGCCAGGCCGTGGCCTACGCCGTTGACGCGGCGGCGATTACCAAGAACGTCTTGTTCGGCGTCGCCAATCCGGGTCAAGGGCCGATTGCGCCGTCGTCGTGGGCCTATGACCCCAGCATCAATCTTTACAAGCGTGACATCGCCAAGGCGAAGGAATTGATCGCCAAGGCGGGCCTGACAGCGCCGGTGAAGTTCCCCTGCATGATCGTCAACAGCCCGGAATCCAAGCTGATTGGCGAGGCGCTGAAGGAAGAACTTGCCGAGGCCGGCTTCGACATGGAAATCCAACTGTTGGAGTTCGGCACGGCGCTAGCCAAGGCCACCGCGAAGGACTACACCTGCTTCCAGATTGGCTGGAGCGGGCGGCCCGACCCCGATGGCAACACCTACAGTTTTCTGTTCTCCGTCGGGCCGAACAACACCGTCAACTATGTCAATCCGAAGGTGGACGAGTTGCTGGACAAGGCTCGCGCCAGTTACGATCAGGCACAGCGCAAAGCAACCTACACCGAGTTGATCAAAATGGCTGTCAATGATGTGCCGCGCGTCTATCTCTGGTGGGGGCTGGACATCAAGGTCTGGTCGCCCAAAGTCAACCTTTACGTGCATGTGCCGGACGGGATGATGCGCACCAAAGAGATGTGGCTGGCGAAGTAGCGGAATAGGAAGTAAGGAGTAGGGAGTAAGGGCAAGGGTAACGAGTGACGCAACGACTACGACCGGAGGCCCAGAAACAGCCCTACCCCCTATTCCCTACTTCCTACTTCCTACTCCTTACTTGAAGACTATGGGGCAATTTCTACTGAAACGCATCGTCGCCATGGTGCCGGTGCTGTTTCTGGTCAGCCTGATCGTCTTTTTCATCGTGCACCTGACCCCCGGCGACCCGGCCTTGCTGATGTTGGGCGAGGAGGCCAACCCGCAGGTGCTGGCCGCTCTGCGCAATATCTGACCTGGGTCTCGAAGGTGTTGAGCGGCGATCTGGGGCGCTCGGTGCGCACCAATCAGCCGGTGCTGGAAGCTATCATCCAGCGTCTGCCGCCGACGATTGAGCTGACCCTGCTGGCGATGCTGGTCTCGCTCTCCATTGCGATCCCGACCGGCATCATCAGCGCGACCCGGCGCAACTCGGCTTCCGATTTGATCAGCACCACGCTGGCCCTGCTGGGCGTCTCGATGCCCAATTTCTTTCTCGCGATTCTGCTCATCTTTATTTTCTCGCTGAAACTGCGCTGGCTGCCGCCGATTGGGTTCACGCCCATCGCCCAGGACCTGGTGGGCAATCTGCGCGGGATGATCCTGCCGTCCATCACCCTCGGCGCGGCGACCGCGGCGGTGGTGGCGCGCCTGACGCGCTCCAGCCTGCTCGAAGTCTTGGGGCAAGAGTACATTCGCACCGCGCGCGCCAAAGGACTGGCCGAGCGGATGGTCATCTACGGCCACGCGCTGAAAAATGCGATGATCCCCGTGGTGACCATCGTCGGCTTACAGATTGGCGCTCTGCTGGGCGGCGCCATCATCACCGAGACGATCTTCGTCTTGCCGGGCGTCGGGCGGCTGGTGGTGGATTCCATCTTCCAGCGCGACTTCCCGCTGGTGCAGGGCGTCGTGCTGTTCCTGTCGCTCGTCTTTCTCGTCGCCAACCTTGTGGTTGACATTCTGTACTCGTTCCTCGATCCGCGTATTCGTTATGCGTAATACAGGAGCCGCGAACCGGTTATGGCTATTGAAAAGGCCTTTGCCTCTCCCGCGCCGATAAACATTCAGGCCGCAGAGCCGTTTCGCCGTCTCTCCGACCGGGGCGGCGTCCGCGACTTTTTTGCGCGCCTGATCCGCGCGCGGCTGGCCGGCGTCGGGCTGTTCATCATCGTCTTCTTTGCGGTGCTGGCGCTCTTGGCCCCGCTGATTGCGCCCTACAGCCCCACCAAGCAGAAGGTGACCAACGCGCTGCAGCCGCCCAGCGCCGAACATTGGCTCGGCACCGACGAACTGGGCCGCGACATGTTGAGCCGCATCATCTACGGCAGCCAGGTGTCGTTGCAGGTTGGCCTCATCGCCGTCGGCATCGCTCTGTTGAGCGGGGTGACGCTGGGGTTGGTGGCGGGTTATTGGAGCAACACGCTGGCGGAGCAGGTCATCATGCGCGCGATGGACGCCCTGCTGGCGTTTCCCGCGCTGGTGCTGGCGCTGGCGCTGGTGGCGGCGCTGGGCCCCAGCCTGCAAAACGCCATCATCGCCGTCGGCATCGTCGGCATCCCGGCCTATGCGCGCCTGACGCGCGGGCAGGTGCTGTCGGTCAAAGAGCGTGAGTATGTCGAAGCCGCGCGCACCATCGGCGCGCCCAGCCTGCGCATTATCCTGCGGCACATTTTGCCCAACGTCACGGCCCCGCTGATTGTCCAGTCGTCGCTGGGCATCGGCTTCGCGATTCTGGCTGAAGCGGGCCTCTCGTTTCTGGGGCTGGGCGTCCAGCCGCCGACCCCATCGTGGGGCTCGATGCTCAACTCCGGGCGCGGCTATCTCGAAATTGACCCGTGGCTGATCATCGGCCCCGGCACGGCCATCTTCCTCGCCGTGCTCGGCTTCAATTTCCTCGGCGACGGCATCCGCGACGTGCTCGACCCGCGCATGAGAAACGCCTAGACCGGCGGTTGACGTCGTACGGCTGTTGCAAAATGCTTGACGCGGTTTGTGCCTATCGGTAGGGGCAGGGCTTGTCCCTGCCCATTTGTCCCTGCCCGCCCCACCGTTCATCGGATTTTGCAACAGCCGTGATTGACTTTGCCTGCGCGCTGTCCTACAATACCAGTATGGGGCAATCGGTCTGGCTGCGGCCCCAGTACGGGCGAACGGCCGTTCGCCCGTAGCGGCTCAAGACGCTCTGCGCGATGAATAGCCTCTCAGGCAGAGCCGGTCGCACCGGGAGGAGGAACATGGCTAATTATTCGGTCATCGTGGTCGAGGATGAAGTGATCATCGCCGAGGACATCCGGCGGAGCCTGACGCGCATGGGCTACGCGGTGCCGGAGGTGCGCGGCACCGACCCGGCGGCGTGCAATCCGCTTGACGTGGAGGGAGAATATGACCCATCGAACATCTCGTTCAAGCACTCACTCACTTGACCCCCCCCTATGGGGGGGGGAGGGGGGGTGAACCCCTCTCGCGGCGCTGCCATCGCCGCCACCTTCCTGGCGATAACGGCGCTCTCGTCCGGGGACCTGATGGAGATCATCCCCGTCTTCGCGCCCTTTGTCGCCGGCCCGCTCTTCCCTTTTTTGCACGAGACGCACGACCTACTGGCCGTAATGCTGGCTCTCTATGCCGCCCACAAACTCACTCCGGCGGTCGGGACGAGGGCGATGCTGTGGTTCCTCACCCTGCATCTGCCGTACGCTTACTTCAGATTCCCAGCGGAACTGCCGGAGTTAGTGCGGGTTGCGCTAACAGGCGCAGTCGCTTTCCTGGGCATCTATGTCATCTGGCTGCGTAAACAGGCCGACGAGAGACTGCGCCTGCAGGCGACCGCGCTGGACGCGGCCGCCAATGCCATCATGATCACCAATCGCGACGGCGCGGTTGAGTGGGTCAACC
>JACQEC010000119.1 GCA_016200765.1 Chloroflexota bacterium
CGGCAATCTCGTCGCCGATCTTGAGGTCGCCGATCTGAGTCTCCGGCACGAAGATGGTCAGTTTGACCGGATCGAGGCTCACAATCGTCAGGAGGGACGCGCCGGGGGCGGCCAACTCGCCGGTATGAACGGCCTTGCGGGTTACCACGCCCGTCGCCGGGCTCTTCAGCAGCGTCTTGGCCGCCTGCACTAGCAAGACGTTGAGTGCGGCCTCGGCCTGTTTGACCTGCGCCTCCACGACTGCGACCTGCTCCTTAGAGACGCCCGCCTTGACGGCGTCTAAGCGGGCTTGCGCAACATCAATCGCGGCGGCGGCAGACTCGTATTGAAGGTTGGCCGTATTCACCTGCGCGTCGGCCACTAACGGTCGGGCGCGAATCGTCAACAGGGCATCTAGCGACTTTTGCGCACCGGCGGATGTGGCCTGCGCCACATCAAGCGCGGCGCGCGCCGTCAGCAGTACCTCTTCGGCGGCCCACCATTGATTGACGGCAATGGGCGCATCGGGCCGCAGTGCCAGGGTGCCGCCAAAGGAGTCCTTACGCACCTCGGCGGCTTTAGCGTTCGCGGTCGCCGCCTCCACCTGATGCCGAGCGACCTCAACCTGTAGATTGAGGGTATCCACTTGCGCCCGCGCGGTGGCGATACGCGCATCCAGTTCCTGCGGGTTATCGCGCAACAGTTTCGCATCTTCCCAGGCGCGCTTGGCTCCGTCGCGCAGAACGACCGCCTGAACCAGCGCGGCTTCGGCCTGCCGCACGTCCTCGGCGCGAGGGCCGACTTTGACCTGCGCCACCTGCGCCTTTGCCGTGTCTAGCGCGGCCTGCGCCTGTTTGATTTGTGCGTCAAGCAACGACCGGTCGAGACGTGCCAACTCTTGTCCGGCGGTCACCGAGTCACCCTCGCCGACCGACAGCGCCTCGATGCGCCCGCCGATCTCGGCGGCGACGCTGAACTCTTCGCCCTCGATGAACCCGGAGGCCAGAGTATTGGCGGTCGTCGCACCCGCTGTACCGATGGGGAGACGACCGGTGCTGTAGAGGTAGTAGCCGCCCACAATGATGAGCAGCAGGACAACCGGTATGATTCGTCTGCGGTGTGACATAGTTACTCCTTAACATGAACCGGGGCGATGCCAAATCCGATCAGGCGCGCAATCAGGTTGGATAGGAGCGGCCAGCGCACGACGGGCGGCACGTTGAATGACTGGTTCGCGTCCAGCGCCTGTGTGATGAAGCGATCCTGCACGACGCTGACTATCGCCTGAATGATGCGGGTTGGCCGCTCGCGCTGACGTTGAACGCGGGCGAGGTCATCGGTGGACACATGCCCCGTTTTGAGCGGCTCGCCGAGGACGTTGGCCGCGGCGACCGCGTCGGCGACCGCGTAGTTGATGCCGTTGCCGCCCGCCGGCGACATGACGTGCGCCGCGTCGCCGATGAGCAGGAGGCCGGGGCGATACCAGCGCACCAAGCGGTCGGCTTCGACCGAGAGCAGGGAGACCTGCGTCCAATCCTTCAGCTCAGCCACGCGATCCTGTAGTTCGGGCGCAGTCTTGACGATCTCTTGGCGCAGCGTTTCAATGCCTGCGGAATGCAATTGCTGATAGGAGCCTTTTGGGATGATAAAGCCAATCTGCCACTGCTCGCCGCGATCCAATTCGATCAGCAGGTGACCTTGCCCGAAGCGACCCATCAGGCCGTGCGGGTCGTCGGGCTTGCGTGACAGGCGCAGCCACAAAACATCCATCGGCGGCGAGGCCTTGACTGTGTGATCGTCCAGCCCCGACAGCTTGCGCAGGCGTGAGAACCGGCCATCCGCGCCGACCGTGAGCCGAGCGCGCACCTCGTGCCAGCCTTCGCGCGAGCGATAGCGGACGCCGCGCGCCACGCCGTTTTCCTCAATCAGTTCTTCGACGCGCGCACCCATCACAAGCCGGAACGACGGGAGGCGCTGGGCTTCATCCGTCATGAAGTCGAGAAAGCGCGCCTGCGGCATGAAGGTGATGAAAGGAAACTTGGTCTTTAAATGGCTGAGGTCAGTGACCTGAATCATCCCGGCCGGCGTCTGCGCCACCATCCGGCTCAACTTTGTGTGGGGCAACTGCAAGAGGCGCTCGGCCAGCCCCAGTTCATCCATGATTTCGAGGATAGATGGGTGCAGGGTGTCGCCGCGGAAATCGCGGTCAAAGTCTTGGTGGGATTCGAGCAGGGTGACCGGAATGTTTTTCCTCGCGAGCATGTACGATAAGACCGCGCCGGCCGGCCCGCCGCCGACCACGAGGCAGGTGGTCTCGTCGGTGTCCAAGATTTCATGGGGCGGACGCGCGTCGTGCTGGGGCTGTGACTGGCTTTGTGCATTGCTCATAGGCGGTCTGCTCTCCTCAATTATGAACCTTGCTATGGTGCGATAGTGGTCCGTTAGGCCGGCGAATGTACGCTCTGATCAACGTGCCGGAGCCGCGTGATGAACACATCTTCTAGCGAAGGCGCGATGACCTCTGCGCTGTGCAAGGTCACACCCTGATCCGCCAGCAAGCCCGGCAGCTGCACCAGGGCCGCTTGAGCGTCCGGGCCAATCGCGTGGATGGTGGAGCCGTAGAGCGCCGCCTCGTCGAATAGATGCGCCTGACGCAAAATAGTGAGCGCGCGGTCCAACGGCTCGCAGTCCAACTCGACGACCTGCCCTTGCATCTGCTGTTCCTTCATGTCGCGCGCGGTGCCCTCGGCCACAATCCGCCCTTGATAGATGAACGCGAGGCGGTAGCAGTTTTCTGCCTCATCCATGTAATGGGTTGTCACAAGAATGCTCGTGCCGCTAGCGGCCAGCGCGTAGAGCAAATCCCAAAGCGCGCGGCGCGAGATCGGGTCAACACCGGCGGTTGGCTCATCGAGGAAAAGGAAGTCCGGCTGGTGGGCGAGGGCGCAGGCCAGTGCCAGGCGCTGGCGGGCGCCGCCGGGCAGGCTGGCCGCGCGCACCGGTTCTTGATCGGCAAGCCCCACCAGCGCCAACGTGTCACCGCGCCGGGCGCTGATGCTGCGCCGCGCGACGCCGTAGACCCCGGCGTAGAAGTTGAAGTTCTCGGCGACCGTAAGATCGGGGTAAAGGCTGAACTTTTGCGACACGTAGCCCACACGCCGGCGGATTTCTTCCGGCTGGCGGACGATATCGTAGCCCAGCACGGTGCCTTGCCCGGCGGTTGGGCGTAGCAACCCGAGCAACATCCGGATAGTGGTTGTCTTCCCCGCGCCGTTCGGGCCGAGCAAGCCGTAGATCTCGCCGCGCTGGACAGAGAACGAGACACCTTCCACGGCGGTAAAGTGGTCGAACCGTTTGGTCAACTGCTCGGCGGATAGTGACAGCGGGCTCATGGCGCTACGGCTTCTCTAACATCAGAACGAAGACATCTTCGAGGCGCGGCCTGACGATGCGAACATTGCCCGGGGTAATGCCGTGTGCCTGCCACGCGGCCATAATATCTGCTTGCCGCTCGGCGCGGTCGAGAATCAGGCGCACCGAATCGCCGTGAGCAGAGGCGCTTAACACACCAGTCTGATGTTCGACCAAGCGGCGGGCGGCAACCGCCGGAGACACTTGAGCCTCGATCACCGTGGCGCCAATCCGCGCGCGCAGTGCGTTCGGCGTGTCACAGGCAATGAGCCGGCCGCGGTGCATCAGCCCAACGCGGTTACAGCGCTCGGCTTCATCAAGGTATGGAGTGGTAATGACGATGGTCACCCCGTCAAGATGAACCTGCGTTAACAAGTCCCAAAACTCGCGGCGGCTGACCGGATCAACACCGGTCGTCGGCTCATCCAGCAAGAGCAGGCGCGGGCGGTGCATCAGCGTCGCCGCCAGTGCCAGTTTCTTTTGCATGCCGCCGGAGAGGTTCTGCGCGCGCCGTGCGCCGAAATCGCTGAGGCGGGCGAAGGTGAGCAGGCGTTCAATCTGCGTGCGACGTTCTGCCCGCGGCGCGCCAAACAGGTCGGCGAAAAAGTTGAGGTTTTCCAAGACGGTCAAATCGGGATAGAGCGCGAAGCGCTGGGGCATATAGCCGATCAGCGTCTTGACCGTCTCGGCCTCGCGCACGACGTCATGGCCGGCAACGGCGACGCGCCCAGCCGTCGGCGCCATCGCCGTCGCGATAACGCGCAGGGTCGTCGTTTTGCCGGCGCCGTCCGGGCCAATCAAGCCGAAAATTTCGCCTTCGCCGACGTCGAGGGTGAGGTCGGCAATGGCGACAGCGTCGGCGAAGCGTTTGGTCAAGGAGCGAATGGCGATCACGGGCCGCTACTCCAGGCTTTTTCTGAAGCGCAGGGACGCGCCGATGAGGATGAGCGGGCCGAGGATAGCCAGCGCGATGACCTGCTCCTGAAACGCCGGCAGACCGACACCCTTCAGGATAATCCCGCGGATGATGATGAGCATATAGCGCAGGGGCACGACGTAGCTGACCGCTTGCAAGGGCGCGGGCATGGCCTCTAGTGGAAAGAAGAACCCGGAGAGGAAGATGCCCGGGAACAGCACGAGAAAACTCACGAGCATCGCTTCCTGCTGGCTCTTGGTGACGCTGGAGATGAACAGACCGGTGCCCAGCGTGGTCAGCAAGAACAGCAGGGCGATGGCGGCCAGCAAGGGAATACTGCCGCGCACCGGCACGCCAAACCAGAGCACGCCAATCAGCAGGATTTCTCCCAAGTCGAAGAACGCGATGCCGACGTAGGGGATGATTTTGCCGACAATGAGTTCCCACGACCGGATAGGTGTCACGACTAACTGCTCGATGGTGCCCTGCTCGCGCTCGCGCACGATGGACAAGGCGGTGAACAAACCGGTCAGGAATTGGAGAATCAAGCCGATCAGCGCGGGGACCATGTAGTTGGACGAGCGCAGATCGGGGTTGTACCAGACACGCGGGCGCACCTCGATGCCGCCCAGAGACGAGAAATCCACCCCCAAGCGCTGTTGGATCAACTTGACGCCCTGTGCCTGACCTACCGATTGAGACGCCGCGAAGGCCGTGCCGGCAACCGACGGATCGGAGCCGTCAATGACAAACGCCACTTGCGCCGCGCGGCCTTTCAAAAGGCTGTCGGCGTAGCCCGGCGGAATGATCAGGCCGCCGCGCACCTGCCCGCCATCAAGCAAGCGCGCTATCTCGCTTTCGTCATTGACATAAGCGCTGATGGCGAAGTAGTCTGATGCGCGATAGGCTTCGACCAACTGGCGGCTCTGCGCGGTGTGGTCGGCGTCGAAGACGGCAATGGCCAAGTGGCGGATGTCCGTATTGGCGGCGTAACCCAACAGGATCAGCTGAACGACCGGAATAATGAACATGACGGCCAAGGTGCGTGGGTCGCGCACGATGTGAATGAATTCCTTGCGCATGATCGGCCAGAGGCGCGTGTTCATACGACCTTCCTTGTGCGGTCTTCGGCCAGCGTGCCATGCAAGAAAACCTGCACGACGTGCGCGATGACCTGCTCGTAATCAAAGCGCTCGCCGGCTGTTGCAGGAAGAATTTCCTGAATGAGCAGGAAAGGGAACAGTAGTCCCGGGAAGGCTCGCGCGGCCATCGCCGGGTTGAGGTCGCCGCGGAATATGCCCGCTTCGACCTGCATCCGGAAGTACGTTTCCAACATGCCAAGCGCGTAGAGCGGAACCTGCTCTAGATATTTAGCCTGCGTTGCGCGGTTCATCACAGGCAGGGAGGACATCAAGACGCGAAGCACCTCCGCGTTCTGCGTGGTGGCGGCAATGATGTTGCGCGCAACTTGTGTGAGCATCAGGGTTGGATCGGCCCGGAGCGCGCCTATATCCGTTGCCCCCGATGCGGCTTCGCCGCCGGGCTTTGCGCGGCCGGAGGCTATAGCGTCGAGGCCAAGCGACTGTATGGCGGGCTGTATGAATTGGCGTGGGATGCTGACCAACAGGTCGCTCTTATTCTTGAAATAGTTATAGATGGAGCCTTCGGCCACACCGGCTTCGCGGGCGATCTCGGCGATGGTCGCGCGCTCGAATCCCTTCTTAGCGAAGACTTTCGAGGCGGCGGAGAGGATTTGGCTTCTACGCTCTAGCGTTTTTTGCAGAACTGGCGCGCGTCGCGTTTGCCCCCGCGGCTTTGCCGCCGGGCTGTGGGCGGCCGGGGATTGACTGGTCCGTCTGGGCATAGTGGCCCTCATAATTGAATGAACGCTCATTCAGTATTATAGTCAAGAGCGGGGATTTGTCAAGAGCGGGCGAAATCAGGGTGGAGAAGGCGCGGGGCTGTCGCTGAGAGCGTGTGATGGAGCGACGGAGGGTGCCGCTTGGCTACGCGGCGGTCAGTGTCTGCCAATAGGCGGCGGCGGCAGCGGCTTCGTGACCGGCGGGCGCGCGCGCAATCACGTCAACCAGCGCACTGCCGACGACCGCGCCGTCGGCAAAGCGCGCGACCTGCTGTACGTGCTCCGGCTGTGAGATGCCGAAGCCAATCGCCACGGGTAGGTCGCTATGCCGCCGAATGACCGTGACGAGCGCTTCAACCTCGTCCGACAGGGCATGGCGCGCGCCGGTCACGCCGACCACCGAGACGCAGTAAATGAACCCGCTTGCGCGCCGCGCCACCGCCGCAACGCGAGACTCGTCGCTGGTTGGCGCCAACAAGAAGATGAGATCAATGGCGTGTGCGCGGCAGGCTGTCTCCAACTCGCCGGACTCTTCCAACGGCAGATCAGGGACAATCAAGCCATCCACGCCGGCCTCGGCGCAGGCGCGTGCATAGGCGTCCACGCCGAAGCGCAGAATCGGGTTGTAGTAGCCCATGAACAGGAGCGGCGTGTGGGGTTGGCGGGCGCGCACCTGCCGTGCCGCCGCCAGACAGTCGCGTGGCGTGACGCCCTGCAGGAGCGCGTGGTGGGTCGCGCGCTGGATGACCGGCCCATCGGCCAGCGGGTCGGAGAAAGGCACACCGAGCTCCACAAGGTCGGCGCCGGCTTCGATGAGCGCCGAGACGAGCGCGGGCGTCGCCGCGAGGCTCGGCTGGCCGACGACCACGTAAGGAATGAGCGCGATGCGCTGCGCGGCCTTCAATGTGGCAAACGTGTTCGCAATACGGCTCATACGCCCAGCACCTTACGCACCGTGTCCAGGTCTTTGTCGCCCCGCCCCGACAGATTAACGAGAATCAGCCGGTCGCGCGGCAGAGCGGGTGCGAGCCTGATCGCTTCCGCGACGGCGTGCGCTGATTCGAGCGCCGGAATGATGCCCTCTTGCTGACACAGCATCTGGAAGGCGCTCATCGCCTCGTCGTCGGTGGCGTAGGTGTAGTGCGCGCGCTCCGACTCGAATAGATGCGCGTGCTCCGGGCCGACCGATGGGTAATCGAGACCTGCGCTGATCGAGTGGGTGGCGCGCACCTGCCCGTGCTCGTCCTGCAAAACAAATGACTTGGTGCCGTGTAGTACGCCCAGCGTCGGCTCGGCAAAGCGCGCGGCATGTTTGCCAGAGGCGATGCCTTCGCCGCCCGCCTCGACACCGATCAACTCAACCGCCTCGTCGGCGATGAAGCCGCTAAAGATTCCCAGCGCGTTGGAGCCGCCACCGACACACGCCACGACCACGTCGGGCAAGCGGCCCGCTTGCGCCATGATTTGCGCGCGCGCCTCGCGGCCAATCACCGACTGGAAGTCGCGAACCATGGCGGGGTAGGGATGCGGCCCCAGCACCGAGCCGAGCAGGTAGTGTGTGGAGCGCACGTTGGTCACCCAATCGCGGATGGCCTCGTTGATCGCGTCTTTGAGCGTGCGACTGCCGGCGTCCACCGGTTCGACGCGCGCGCCCAGCAGGTTCATGCGCGCGACGTTAGGCGATTGGCGCGCCATATCCTCGGTGCCCATGTAGACTACACAATCGAAACCGAGGAGCGCGCAGACGGTGGCGGTCGCCACGCCGTGCTGACCGGCGCCGGTTTCGGCGACGATGCGGCGCTTGCCCATGCGCTCGGCGAGCAGGGCCTGGCCGACGGCATTGTTGATCTTGTGCGCGCCGGTGTGGGCAAGGTCTTCGCGCTTGAGGTAAATCTGCGCACCACCCAGCGCCGCGCTCAGGCGGCGGGCATGATAGAGCGGCGTCGGCCGACCCACATAGTGGGCCAGCAAGTCGTTGAGGCGAGCCTGAAAGGCCGGATCTTGCTTCGCCGCATCGTAGGCGCGCTCCAATTCGCCGAGCGCGGGCATCAGTGTCTCCGGCACAAACTGGCCGCCGAAGCGACCGAAATACCCGCGTGTACGCATCGTGTTGTCAGTCATCGCTTTTCACATTTCGCGGCTTGAATGAATTGTTTGACCTTCTCCGGATCCTTCTGCCCCGGCCTGCGCTCGACGCCGCTGGCGACATCCACACCCCACGGGCGCACTGCAGCGATGGCGTCGGCGACGTTGGCAGGGGTTAGCCCGCCGGCCAGCAGGATCGGGTAGCGCACGGCAACCGTTTGGGCCAGCGACCAATCGGCTTGCTGGCCTGTGCCGCCATACAGAAGCGGGTGTGCTGCATCGAGCAGGAAGATTGGTTCACGCGACTCTCCGATTGTCGCCGCAAACCAATCCGCAATTTGCAACTCGAGCTCGCTGTGTGAACTCGACCGGAGGGCCTTGTACGTTGCTGTACCCAACGCGCGGCTGTGTGCCACTGATTCGTCGCCATGCAACTGGATCAGGTCAAGGGCGCAGTGTTCCTGAATCCGGCGCACAGAGTCGAGCGGCTCATTGACGAACACGCCGACGCCGCGAAACGGCAGGTGTGGCAACGCTTGGCGCAATGTCGTAATGATCGCTGCGGCAACTTCCGGCGCGATGAAGCGCGGGCTGGGGCGGTAAAAGTTGAAGCCGAGTAAATCCGCGCCGGCCTCGAGGCTCAAGCACGCGTCGTCGAGATTTGTCAGCCCGCAAATCTTGATGTGCATCGCGTTAGAAGCCCACCAACTCGCGGACTTTTGCCGTTACATCATCGGCCAAGACCAGCGACTCGCCGACGAGAATCGCGTGCACACCCGCGCGCTGCAGGCGCTCCACGTCAGCGCGGTTGTTGATGCCGCTTTCGCTGACGACGATGCAGGGCGAGGCAATCAGGGGGCGGAGGCGCTCGCTCACGCTGAGGTCGGTGTGGAACGTCTTGAGGTCGCGGTTGTTGATGCCGATGAGGTCGGGGTAAAGGGGCAGGGCGCGGCGCACTTCGGCTTCGTCATGCACTTCGACTAACGCCGCCATGCCGAGCCGGTGCGCCAAGGCGGAGAGGCAAGCCAGCTGCTCGTCGCTCAGAATCGCGGCGATAAGCAGGATGGCGTCCGCGCCGGCGGCGCGCGACTCATAGACCTGCGCCGAGTCAATAATGAACTCCTTACGCAGAACAGGCAGGCCGACCGTCAGGCGGGCGGCGCGCAGATCGTCTAGCGTGCCCATGAAGAAATGCGCATCGGTCAGCACGGAGAGGCACGCCGCGCCGCCGGCGGCATAAGCGCGCGCGGTCTCCGCGGGGTCCAGATCGGCGCGGAACGCGCCCTTAGACGGCGACTTACGCTTGATTTCGGCAATTAGCCGCACGTGCCCGTCCGGAGAGCGCAGGGTATCGGCAAAGGCGCGCGGCGGGGACGCTTCAGCCGCGTGCCGCTGAAGTTCCGACTCGGTGAAGCGAGCGCGCAGCCGAGCGACCTCGATGCGCTTCTGCGCGACGATGTCGTCGAGGATCACGCGGCAACCTGTTTCGTAAATGCGATCAACTGGTCGAGCTTCTGCGTCGCCCGGCCGGAGGCGATGGAATCTGCGCCGAGCGCAAGGCCCTCGCGCAAGTCTTGCACAACACCGGCGGCGACAAACGCGGCGCTGGCGTTCAGCAATACCGTGTCGCGGCGCGGTCCCGACTCGCCGCCCAGCACCTGCCGCATAATCGCCGCGTTCTCGTCAGGCGTGCCGCCACGCAGATCGTCGCGGGTCGCGCGCGCCAGACCGAGGTCGGCGGGGTCAAGTATATAGTGGCGCATCCCACTGCCGTTAAACTGGCTGACCTGATTGGGTCCGATGGTGTTCAGTTCGTCGAGGCCACCCGCGCCGTGCACGACGAAAGCGGCCTTTCCGCCCAGCGTCTGCAAAACGCTCGCCATCAGCGCGGTGAGCTTCGGGTCATAGACGCCGACCAGCTGCACGTTGGCGCCAGCCGGGTTGGACAACGGGCCGAGGATGTTGAACACCGTGCGGATGCCGAGCTCGCGGCGCGGGCCGATGGCATGTTTCATGGCGGGGTGCAGGTTGGGCGCGAAGAGGAAACCGATGCCGACGGTATCAATGCAGTTCGCGGCCTGCGTGGGCGTCAGGTTGAGGTTGACGCCCAGCGCCATCAGCACGTCGGCGCTGCCGGCCTTGGATGAGATCGCGCGATTGCCATGCTTAGCGACGGTCAGCCCCGCGCCGGCAACCACAAAAGCCGCAGTTGTCGAGATGTTGTACGTGTGCGCGCCATCGCCGCCGGTTCCGGCGGTATCCACCAGCAAAGGCGCACGCGGATGCACGGCGATAACGTTATCGCGTGTAGCGCGCACACAGCCGGCGATCTCGTCCGCCGTCTCACCCATCATGCGGAGCGCCGTAAGAAATGAGCCAATTTGCACAGGGGTCGCCTCGCCGGTCATGATCTCGGTCATCACGGCCTCGGCCTCGACGGGCGACAGGTGTTTGCCACCCACCAGTTGCGAGATCGCTTCGCGTATCATCTTTCCCTCCGTGTCATTCAAAAAACAAAACCTCCCGTCCCATTGGGACGAGAGGTTCTCGTGGTGCCACCCTATATTTAGCCGACCCGCGTGGGACGGCTGCTTATGATTCCAAGATAACGGCGGTTTGCCGTGTTCATTACTAGCCGGACGATTGCCGGGCGTTCATGTTCAGGCTCACAGGGCCATTCGCTTCGCGCGTCGCTGTCGAACTCCCACCACCACGTTCAACTCTCTGAAGCACGGCTGAGAAGCTACTTGTCCTGATCGCGGCCTGTACGGTATGAAGTTGAGGGTATTATAGACAGCGTGGGGGATTTGTCAAATGCGGTGCGCTGGACTACAGGAGCATCGGTTTTGGGATGGGGTGACGGGTTAATCGTTGTGCGTTGCAAAACCTTCGGGCTATGGGGCAAGCGGGCAGGGGCAAGCCCTGCCCCTACCGATGCGCCTGCGCTGGACCGAGGATGTAGATTGTCCTGCGTCAGTGGCTCCAATCGGGCCAGCGCCCGCTCATAGGCGGAGATCGCACCAAAAAAGTCGAGGTGTTGCATATGTGTGCGGCTAAGCCACTTGAGCGTCAGCGCTTCGCTTGGCCGGTCGCCCTGTTGGTGAAAGATTTCCGCAGACTGGGCTAATCGCGCTTCGGCCTCGGTGAACTTCCGCATGTCGGCAAGAAGCGTGCCGAGATTGCCGAGCGCGTGTGCGCGCCGCGGCTCGTCACCCGCCTGCGCAAATAACGCGACCGACGTTTCAAATTGTTGATGCGCCTCGGCGCGGCGTTTAAGTTTTTGGAAGATCACCCCAAGATTGTTGGCCGCTTCGGCCTCGGCGGCGAGGTTCCCGCTGCTGTGGGCTCCGGTCAACGCCGCTTCATAGGCGCGCCGCGCGTCGTGAAATCGGCCGGCGCGGTAGTGGGCGCTGCCCTCGGCGTGAAGGTCGCTGGAAGGTGAAGACGCTGATGTCATGCTTGACTAATCTCGCTCATCTGCCTAATATCATGAGAAGGGCAGAGGCGTGAACAGGATGATGAACAGAAACCATGAGAAAGCCCCAAGCAGGCGGCGCGGCATGCCGAGGTCGGTCAGGTCGTTCAGCGGTGTGGGATGGGCTAGACCAAAGACGACAATGAACAGAACCCAGGTGAACCAGCCGGCGTAGCCGGGGTAAGGGATGCCGAGCAGGTCGCCGAGCGGAAGGCCCAGAATTACCAAGAGGCCGATGACGATTCCGCCGAGGTAGCGCGACTTCTCTCCGAGCAGGGCATAGGCGACGTGGCCGCCGTCGAGCTGGCCGGCGGGCAATAGGTTCAGTGCGGTGATAAACAGGCCAAGCCAAGCGGCGAAGGCCGTAGATGAGATGAAGACATCTTCGCCGCCACCGGGAAGGAATTTGCCGAAGACAACGAACTTGGCAAATGCGTAGAAGATCGAATTGCCTTCCTGCAAGCCGCCGGGTTGAAGAGGGCCAACCTGTGACTGGCTCAGGCCCCAGAACAAGAGCGGCACCGCGACGGCCAGCCCGGCCAGAGGTCCCGCGATACCTACATCAAACAGCGACCGGCGATCCATGAACGGCGCTTTGAGTCGGATCACCGCGCCCATGGTCCCCAGCCCCAAGCCGGGCGGCAGGGGAATGAAGTAGGGCAGTGTGACCGGTGCCTTGTAGCGGCGAGCCATAAAGTAGTGGCCGAACTCGTGCACGCCCAGAATCGCCAGTAAGGTGAAGGAGAAAGGAACGCCCTGCAACAGATTGGCCGGGTTCTGCAGGGGGTCATAGCCTTCGTTGATCGCGCCCGTCCACAGTGTGGTCAGCACGGTCAGCAAGAACAGAACGAGGTTGATCATTGGGTTTGATTCGCGCGCCCAGACCACACCCGGCAACGCGGAAACGACATCTCGCCCCTCGGCCCGGGTGAAGGTTGGCGTGAAGCCCAGCGTCTCGAAGCGTGGCCGCAGGAGCGCAAAAGCGTCGGACGGGCTGACCAGTAACTGCCCGCGAAAGCTGATCGTCTCTGGCCGGCGCCGCGAGACGGTGACCGACTCGATGCTGAGGACAGTGCTGACCTCGCGGCGCAACTGCTCGATGGTTTCAGGTGTTTCGGGAAGTTCGGTGTTCATGTATACCCTTGATGATGGTGTCTCATCCGATTATACCATAGGGATGGAGGCAGACAGAGAGCGATCCGATGGCTAAGCGTGATGCCGCCAGCCGCGCCGAGAAGCTGCGCGCGCTGATTCATTACCACAATCACCGCTATCACGTGCTCGACCAACCCGAAGTGAGCGACGCCGAGTACGACGCACTGGTTAGGGAATTGCAGGAGATCGAGGCGCAGTACCCGGACTTGATCACGGCCGAGTCACCGACCCAGCGCGTCGGCGGCGAGCGCCTGAGCGCGTTTCAGGCTGTGCGCCACCCGGCGCCGATGCTCTCACTCGACAACGCTTTCAGCGCGGATGAAGTGCGCGTCTGGCATGAGCGGGTCGCGCGCCGCTTTTCGGCGGGCGCAAAAATCGCCCTCGTGGCCGAGCCCAAGATTGACGGACTGACGGTAGTGTTGCATTACGAGGGCGGGCGTTTCGTGCTAGGCGTGACGCGCGGCGACGGCTACGAGGGCGAAGATGTGACGGCCAACCTGCGAACTATCAACTCGGTTCCGCTGACGATTCCGCCGCAGGGTGTAACC
>JACQEC010000120.1 GCA_016200765.1 Chloroflexota bacterium
CCTGGCGCGCGCTCAAGTCGCTCGCAGAGTAGTGACGCGCGATGTGCGGGTCGGTCTGTGGGTTCAGGCGCTGATCGTCAATGCCGTTCAGCACGCCAAACAGGCGATCTTTGCGCGCCCGCAGGATCGGGTCAAGTTTCTCGCCAAATTCCGGCGTCAGGATTTCCCGCGCGTAACGTTCGCTGACCGTGGTGATCGCATCGCCAAACAGGATGCCGCGCGCCATGAAATCCACGGCCTCGTTGATGTCGGGCGCGACATCCGGATGCGCGATGAAGCCCAGCGCGGCCAGCCCGGCAATCTCTAGCACGCGGTGGCCGAAGATGCCCTGATAGGCAAGGTTGTGGATCGTGTAAACGCTGGCGGTCTGCTTGAAGAACGGGTCGTCACTAAAGGTCGTTTTTAGCCAGTTCGGCACGATGGCCGTCTGCCAATCGTGGCAGTGCGCCACGTCCGGCCGCCAGTTCAACTGCCGGCACATTTCGAGCGCGGCGCGGCAGAAGAAAATGAACCGCTCGGCGTCGTCGTGGTACATGTAGATGCCGTCGCGCTCGTAGAGCCGGGGGTTCTGGATCAGATAGATCGGCGTTTGGCCGTCGAGCGTCGTCTGCTGGACGCTGGCCTGATCGTGGCGGCCATCCAGCGGCACGTCAAAGGGGCCGAGTAGAGGCGAGAAATGAAACCGCTGTGAGTCAATCACGGAGTAGTGCGGCATCGCAACGCGCACATCCACGCCCAGCCGTGTCAGCGCAATAGGCAGTGAGCCGACCACGTCGGCGATGCCGCCGGTCTTGGCAAACGGGAAACACTCCGAAGACAGCATCAAAACTTTCAACGTTCGCGTTCCCGTCGGTGAGATGTCAATATCCCTTCTGGCGATCAACAACATTGAAGAGCGGCTGGCCGTTCAAGGTCTGTCGCAGGTTCTCGGCAAAGAGGTCGGTGCACTTGTCGTCGTAGCTCGGAATGAAGCCTGAAACATGCGGTGAGAGGATGACGTTATCAAGCCGGTAGAGCGGGCTGGCGGCGGGCAGAGGCTCCTGCGCGAACACGTCCAGCGCCGCGCCCGCGATTCGCCCTTCGGCCAGCGCCTGCGCCAGCGCCGCCTCGTCCACCGTCGCCCCGCGCCCGACGTTGATGAAGTAGGCCGTCGGCTTCATGGCGCGCAGCTCGCGTTCGCCCACCATCATGCGCGTCTCACGGGTTAGCGGCGCGGCCATCACGACATAATCCGACTGCGCGAGCAGGTCGGCGAGTTGGGCAGGCGCAAGCCACTGATCGGGCAAGGCGCCTGCCGGGTCGCCCGTGCCGGGCAAGCGGTAGCCGACGTCAGCCCGCTGGCTGATGTCGCGCTTGCTCACGACCACGCGCATCTGGAATGTCTTGCCGACGCGCGCAATCTCGCGGCCAATGCTTCCGTAGCCGATAATCCCCAGCGTCTGCCCGCGCACCTCAGCCGGCACAAACAGCGGCCATCGCTGCTGATCAAGCGGCCACGCGCCTTTCTGCTGCTGGTCAGGCGGCCACGCACCTTTCTGCTGCCACTCGATCATGCGCGGCACGCGATGCGCCAGCGCAAACAGCATCGTAAACGTGTAGTCCGCCACCGAAGCGGCATGGACGCCGCTGGTGGTTGCCAGCGGGATGGTCGTCTTGAGAATGGGATGGTCGCCCAGCACGTCAAGGCCGGCCAGATGCAGTTGCACCCAGCGCAGGCGCGGCGCGCGCGAGAGGTCGCGCGGCGGCATGAAGCAGTAGAGGATGTCCGCCGCGCGGTAGTCAGCCTCATCAGGCTTGGCCTGATAGACGTTCAACTGCGGCGAGATGCGCCGCAGTTTATCCAGCAGGGGTTGGCCGAAAGGCATGGTCACGAGGACGTTGAGCGGTTCCATAAGGTCAATTCGACGAAATCTCCTCGTTATGCCAGCCCTGCGCTTCCGGCGGGGGCATAGCCGAGGCGTGGTGATGCACCAACTTCCAGCCGTCATTGACGCGCTGGAACACGTTGGTGGCTTGCGCGATGCTATACTGCCATGCGTCTTCGCCATGCGTGGTGATGTTTTCGACACAAGTCACCCACGCCGTGTCGTGGTCACAGTGTATCACCACCTGCGACGGCATGATCTGCATAGGCTGGCCGTCGGCAAATATCTCCACCCAACTCTCCCGCACCGCCTTCCAGCCGCTCAACTGCGACCAGCCCGGATGAACACAGCCCACGAACTCGGCGTGCAGCCAAACTTCATCCATCAGCCGCATGTCGCTGGCCGCCATGGCGCGGTAAAAGTTACGATTCGTTTCCAGAATCAGTGCGCGGTCGTCCATCGTGGTCAGTCCACGCGATTATAGCATAGAAGACTTTCGCGTCTTGAGTTGCCCCACAGCCGCGCGCAATGCTATAATCGCGCCCGGATGCGAGAAACGCGGATCGCCCGCTCGCTGCACATGGCGCCACGTCTCCCATTATCTATCCCCGAACGAGGTCAATCTATGAACTTACGCGAGGCCCTGCCTCAAACGGATGGCGCGATTCGAGTACAAGGCATCACGGCTGATATCGAGGTGGTGCGCGACCGCTGGGGCGTTCCGCACATCCACGCGCGCACCGTGGCCGACGCATTCTTCGCGCAAGGTTTCGTCCATGCGCAAGACCGCCTGTGGCACATGGAGTGGGATCGGCGCCGCGCCTACGGCCGCACCGCCGAACTGATCGGGCGCGGCGGCCTCGAGGCCGACCGCTTGGCGCGCCGCTTCCAGATCGAGCGCGCGTCGTTGGCTGACTGGCAAAACCTCAACGCCGAAACCCGCGAGATGCTCGACGCCTATACCGCCGGCGTCAACGCCTTTCTGGCGGAGAACGCCGTACCGTCCCTCGAGTTCAAACTCCTACACCTGAAACCCGAGCCGTGGCGCGCTCTGGACTGCCTGAGCATCTTCAAGATTCGCCACATTCTCATGGGCGTGCTCTTCAACAAGATTTTTCGCCTGAAGGTCGTTTTGCGGCTCGGTCCGGAACGCGCCGCCGGCCTGTTCATCGGCTACCGCGAAGGACAACCTCTGATCATCCCGCCAGACGAGGTGTATCGCCGCAGCGGGCCGATCACCTCCACGCTCGAGGCGGCTTCGCAATTACTGCCGTCGGCGGGCGGCAGTAACAATTGGGCCGTTGACGGCACGAGGACGAAAAGCGGCAAGCCCCTGCTGGCTGGCGACCCCCATCGCGCGATTGATGTCCCTAACGTCTATTACCAGAACCACCTGAAAAGCGACGAGTTCGATGTGATCGGCGTGTCGTTCCCCGGTGTGCCGGGCTTTCCGCATCTCGGGCACAACGACCGCGTCGGCTGGGCAATCACGCACGCCGGAGCCGACTATCAAGACCTCTATCTGGAACGATTTGATACGCAAGACGCAAACCGCTATGAGTTCAATGGCGAATGGCTGACCGCCGAGCTCTCCGACGAGCAGATATTCGTGCGGGGCGATGAGCCGGTGGGCGAGCGTGTCCGGCGCACGCGGCACGGCCCGCTCATCGAAGATGGCCCGTGGCCCGACTTCGGCATCGCCTTGCACTACACCGCCTTAGACCCCGGCAAGACGTTTGAGTGTTTCCTGCCCATCATGCGCGCGCGGTCGGTTGAGGCCTTGCGCGAGGCACAGCGCGAGTGGGTTGATCCCGCGCAGAACCTTATCATGGCCGACGTGGACGGGCACATCGGCTACCACACGCGCGGGCGCCTGCCGCTTCGCTCGACGGCCAACGGCTGGTTGCCGGTGCCCGGCTGGACGGGCGATCACGAGTGGCAGGGCACGATCCCCTTCGAGCAGATGCCGCAGGCCGCAGACCCCGCCACGCATTTTATCATCACAGCCAACAACAAGATCGTGGACGACTCCTACCCCTACTTTATCAGCGTGGACGCCGCGCCCGGCGACCGCGCCACCCGCCTCCACGAACTCATCCAACCGCTGACCGGCGCGACAGCCGATGACTTCGCGGCCATTCAAGCCGACCGCCTGTCCGTCCCCGCGCGTGGGCTGATGCCCCACCTGCTGGCAATCGTCCCGCCTGATGAACCATCGTCGCGCGCGCTGGCACGGCTGATCGGCTGGGATTGCCGCGTCGAGCCTGACAGCGTCGCGGCGACCATCTACGAAAAAACCCGCGTCGCCCTGTTACGCCTGTTGCTGGAGCCGATTGTCGGCCCCGAGCTGATGACCGAGATGTTCAGCGCCGCGGGCGGCGCGAGTGCGCTCCTTGGGCCACTCCGCAGTAACCTCGCCGCGCTCATAGAGGCCAACGACACGCGCTTGCTCGACCCCGCAGACCCTCAGCGCGCTTCATGGCCGGCCGCCTTGCAGACCGCGCTCTCCACGGCCGTCGCTGAATTGCGCGCACAGCTGGGCGACGATATGAACCAGTGGCAATGGGCGCGCATCCACACCACCGCGCCCGTCCACCCGCTCTCGGTCGTGCCGGAGATTGGCGACCGCCTGAACCCGCCGCGCGCGCCCTATGGCGGAGACAATGACACAGTGCAGGCCGCCGGCTTCGCGCCAGCGCTCGGCTATACAATCAGTAGCAGCCAGTGCTATCGCCAGATCATTGACCTCGGCGATCTCGCGCGCTCGCGCTGGGTCGTGCCGCTCGGCGCGTCGGGCCATCCCGGCAGTCCGCATTACGCCGATCAGGTGGCGGTGTGGAGCGCCAACAGCCACATCCCCATGCTATACGACTGGCAGGAGATCGCCGCCGGTGCAGAAAGCGTCCTCCGCCTGAGCCTGTCGAAGGCTGACCGCCTGACGTTTGGTGAACCTTCTGAACCCCTCGCGTCGTAACGCTCGCTGGCTGATACTGCTCGCGTTACTGGCCTACTGGGCCATTTCGCTTAGCGGGCTGGACGCATTGCCCACCGTGCGCGACGACGAGCCGTGGCAGGCGGCGCCGGGTTACTCGTTCTGGACGCGCGGCGTGTATGGCTCGGAACTCTTTGCGGACTTCGCGGGGATGGGCCAGCACTACTACCTGTTCCAGCCGACATTTTCCTTACTGCTGGGGCTGGCTGGCCGCTTATGGGGACTGGGGCTATTCCAGATTCGCATCGTGCCGCTCATGCTGGGCGCGCTGACCCTGTGCCTGACCTACCGTGTCGGCGCGCGCTTGCATGGAGACGCCATGGGAGTAACCGCCACCTGCCTGCTCCTCTTGTGGCGCTGGGGCGTCAGCACGCCGACGCTCGCCAGCGGCATTCCCTTGCTCGACATCTCGCGCATCGCGCGCTACGACACGCTCGTGCCGGTCTGGGGGCTATCCGCGTGGCTCATGCTGTCTCACGCTCAACAGCACGGGCAGGGGCGGCACTTCTTTCTGGCGGGCCTGTTCGCGGGCCTCGCCGGTATGGCCCATCTCTACGGCCTCTTCTGGGTGCCGGCGCTGGCGATCATCCTGTTCGCCGATTCCGGTTGGAGCCTGCTCAAACAGCGAACGATCTACGCGCTGGCGGCGGGCGCGGTCGTCGCGTGGGTGCCATGGCTGTTATTCATTGCCGCTGGCTGGGACGATTTTGTCCTGCAGACCTCGCAATACGCCAATCGCTTCGATTTGCTGTCGCCGTCCTTCTACGCGCGCAACCTGCTCTACGAGACCCAGCGCTACGGCTTCGGCCCGACCAACCTCGTGAGCGCGGCCTCACAGCCGGGAGTCTGGTTGCTCGTGCTGGGATTGCCTGCGGCGCTCGTGTGGCTGTCGGCGCTGAGCCTGTCGAAGCGCGCGCGGGCCGAACGGCCGTTGGTGGCGCTGGTTGTCCCGGCATGGCTATTCCCGCTAGGGTTCGCCGTGCTGTTGGTCCAGAAAACGCCCGGCTATTTGCAGAGTATAGCTCCACTCTTTGCTGTCGTCATCGCGTGGGTGGCCGTAGACCTTTGGCAAGCCCGCCGCCGACGCGGCTTATTAGTCGCCGCCGCTATGCTGGTGGCGCTCGATGGGGGCTGGGGAATCTTGCACCAGCAGCAACTCGCCGCCGACACCACACCCTACCACACCTTCATGGCAGAGGTGCGCCTGGTGGTTCCCCGTTCTACGCGGGTTGTCGCCCTGCACCAATACTGGCTCGGCCTATTTGAAAACGACTTCCGCTCGTACTCGGAGGTCGTCTTTCTATCCTACAGGCCGTTCACCGCCCACCCTCTGGCGATTGAGCGCGTCCTGGAGAACATCGCGCCCGATGTGTTTATTCTGGACTCGATTCTCGGCGCGCGTCTGGCCGAAGGCGACGACGCCGCAAGTCAGGACGCGCTCGCTCGTGAATTTGCGGCGAACTTCCACGCCTTCATGGATCGCCATCACGCCCGCGAGTTGGGGCGCGTCACAGACAAAACCTATGGCACGCTGATCGCCTATGCGTTGTCGCGTTAGCGCGTTGTCGCGTTCACGCGCTCGCGCGCTATCGCATCTCTGACCAGCCAACCGAACACGAGCACGTTGACGATGGCGGCGACGAAGGACAATGCCTTCAAGACAACGACCAGCGGCGACAGCGGCTGGGGCACGACGATGCTGATCCACAGCGACGGCACAAATGATGCCGTGCTGATGAGGTTGAAGAAGAAGGTCAGCGACAGCACGAGATAGACCCACGCGATAGGCCACGGCTTTTGCGCTCCCCATGCGGCGTCTGATTCGGCGTCCTGCTCAACCGCGCTCAACAACAGAAGCGGGATCACGGGAAATAGGTAGCGTTCATGCATTTGCGTCAACAGCATGAACATCCCCAGACTCAACACCGCCGCGGCCATGTAAGGGTCGGCGTATTCTCCCGTACGAGCGCTCTGACGCCAGATGAGGCCGGTCATCCCCAGCGCGAAAAGCCCAAACAACCCGACGCCGATAGCCTCGAACGAGATAGGCAGATCAAACGGCCGCCTCCACGAACTGACTTGATAAACGTTGCCCAACAGGGCCAGATACCATCCGTTGAACGCGTCCACATCCACCTTCGGCGTTTCGGTCGGCAGGTTGAGATA
>JACQEC010000148.1 GCA_016200765.1 Chloroflexota bacterium
CTCGTTGAACATCTGCGCGACGGCCTGCACAAACGGCTTCTGCTTCTCCACGTCGAAGCCGTCGGCCATACTGTCTACAGCGGTTTTGATGTTGACCTCGCGGCCGTCGGCGAGCTTCTGGACGAACGGGAAGTTCATGCCGCGCGCGCCCGCGTCGGCTTCGGGGTTGTTCTTGTCGCCGATGCCCGGCCGTAGGTTGTAGTCATACGAGACGAACGGGTGGAAGTAGGTGAAGCGGAATCCGATGTCCATCGAGATCTGGTATTTTCCGCTCTTGTGCAGCGTGCCCCGCTCGGACGATTGGTACGGCTTGACGGTGATCTTGATGCCGAACTTGTTCAACTGCTGGGCGACGTTCTCCGACGAAGCCAGATACTCGGTGAAGTCCGCCGGCACCGACAACTCGAACTCCATCTTCTTGCCCTTGTCGTCAACCCAGATGCCGTCCGAGCCCTTCTTGAAGCCGAGACCGGTCAGCAGAGCTTCTGCCTTCGCGGTGTCCTTCGCGTACGTATTCAGCTTCGCGATCTGGTCGGCGGTCAGCCATGTCGGCACGGACGCGTCGGTGAACCCGACCTCGTACTTGACGGGTCGGCAGCTCTCGCCAAACGCGACCTTGCAGTTCTCAACGCGGTCAATAGCGTAGGCGATGGCCTGCCGTACTTCCTTCTTGTTCAGCGGGTACACATCGTTGTTAAAGTACATGCCGGGGCCGTTGGTGCCCGGGCCGCCGATGACCTGTATCTGCGGGCCTTGCGCGCGCAAGGCGTCCAGATTAGCCGGGCTGTAGGCGTTCGACGTGTAATCCAGCTCGCCCGACAAATACAGCGGCATGTCCTGCAGGGTATCACCCCAGTAGACGAGCACTTTGTCGAAATCAATCTTGCTCGCGTTGAAGCCCGTCGGGTTCTTGAGCATGGTGAACTGCGCTTCGGTGATGGCCTTCGGGTCAATGTTGTATGGGCCATAGACCACAGCCTTATCCGGGCGGAAGGCCGTGAGTTCATCCGTCGCCTTCTTGACGGCATCGCCCTTGCGGTCGGCGTTTTGCTTGCGGAAGTCGGCGGCCTGATCCATCCACTTGCCCCACGACGTCCGCCAGCGAGTTCCAGGTGCCGCTGCTTTGCATCCACAGGACGTTATACGTGCCCACAACATCTTTGGCGGTGAACGGAGCGCCGTCGCTCCAGCTCAAGTTCTTCGCCAGGCTGATGGTAATCGTGTTCTTCACCGGCAGTGGCGTCGGCGCAGGAGGCACAGCCGTGGCGACCGGCGCTTTGGTGGCGGTTGGCGCCGCAGGCGCGGTCGTCGCGGTCGCCGCGGCGGCGGGCGGCTGGGTCGGCGCAGGCGCGGCGGTGGGCACGGTCGTAGGCGTGGCCGATGGGCCGCAAGCCACCATCAACAGGGCCGCCAAAAGTAGAAATACTCCCAATTTTTTCATACAGTTTTCTCCTCATCAGTAATCAAGAATCGTTGCGATTGACGCCGTTACTCGTGTTGTTCTCCGGTCAGTTAGAATTCGGTGGAGTATCACCCCCTTTGCTAGGTATTCGTCCTTCCTGCCGACAACGCAAAACGCGTAACGCGCCGTCGCCCTAATGACTCCCCTTCCGCACAATCCACGCGATGAGCGCGATGAAAGCCATCCCGATGACCAGCGTCGTGACCGTTACGACGAACTCGGCGGTGCCCGGGCGCTGGAAGATCATCAACCCCGCCGCGGTGAGTGTGATGAACGCCGCCGCCCGAAACCACGCGCTGCCGGCTTCGGGGTTCACAATGCCTTCTCCGTTGCCGCCCACGCAGGCGCGCCTAAGAGGCCGCGCGCGCGCGAGACCGGGTGGCAGGCCACCGCGGAGCCATCGTCAAAGCCGATCAGCGCGGGCACTGCCATCTCACATTGCACCCCCTCGAACCGCGGACAGCGCGGGTGAAACGCGCAACCGCTCGGCAGGCGCAAGAGGCTGGGCACGTCCATACTGCGCAGTTCGATGCGCCGCTTGCGCCGCGTGACGTCGGGGTTGGCTTCGGGAATGGCCGACAGCAGCACCTGCGTGTAGGGGTGCTGTGGCTCGTCCACCAACTGGCGCGCGGGCGCCAACTCCACGATGCGCCCCAGGTACATCACGCCGATGCGCCCCTCCCACGCGAAATACTTGGCGAGCGCGAGATCGTGCGTGATGAACAGAACCGCCAGGCCCATCTGCTCCTTGAGCCGCGTCAGCATGTTCAACAGGCTGACGCGGATCGAGACATCCACCATCGAGACCGCCTCATCGGCGACAATGAACCGCGGATTGACGGTCAGCGCGCGCGCCACCGAGACGCGCTGGCGCTGGCCGCCGCTCAACTGGTGCGAGTATTTGTCCAGAAACTCATCCGGCGGCGTCATGTCAACCAGTTCCAGCAGTTCGCGCACGCGCCGCCGCGTGGCCGCCTCGCCTTGCGTAAGGCCGTGATGCCTCAACGGCGCGGCGATGATGTCAAAGACCGAGTGCACCGGGTTGAGCGATGAGTACGGGTCTTGGTGAACCATCTGCACGCCGAGCCGGTACGACTTGAAGGCGACTTTGCTCAGCATGGCCGTGTCCTGCCCGAGAAACTCAATACGCCCGGACGACGGTCCGAGCACACCGGCCGCCATCTTGCCCGTGGTCGTTTTGCCACAGCCCGACTCGCCGACCAGACAGACCACCTCGCCTTGATGAATCGTCAGCGACACGTCGTCCACGGCCTTGATCACGTGCCGGTTCACCGTGAACGTGCGCGTAACGTGGTCGAGACGGATAAGCTCGGTCATCAGGCCGCACCCTGAGCCTGTCGAAGGGTCGCGTTCTCCTTGAACGCCCGCAGCGCCTCGCGCGAGGTCTGCCAGTGCCAGCAGGCAACGCTATGGCCCGGCGCCACACTGACCGGCGTTGGCTCGTCGCTCTGGCACCGCGCATCCGCCAGCGGACAGCGCGGGTGGAACTTACAGCCGCTCGGCATCTCGATCAGGTCGGGTGGCGAACCGGGAATCGAGGTCAGGTCTTCTTTCGTGCCGGCCAGTGTGGGCACCGCGTTGATCAGCCCGATGGTATAGGGATGCACCGGCGACCGGAAGATGGTCTCGACGTCGCCGCTCTCGACAACCGCTCCCGCGTACATCGTCGCCACGCGGTCGGCCAACTCCGCCGCCAGCGAGAGATCGTGCGAGATGAAAATGAGCGAGAAATCGAGCTGCTTGCGCAGGTCTTTGAGCACGTCCATAATGTTGCGCTGCGTCAGAATGTCGAGCGCAGTGGTCGGCTCGTCAAGAATCAAGACTTGCGGCTCCAACAGCAGGCTCAGCGCAATCAGCACCCGCTGGCGCATCCCGCCCGATAGTTCGTGCGGGAACGAGCGCCAGACGCGCTCCGGGTCGAGCCGCACGAGGTTGAGCAGGTGGGCGGCGCGCTCCTGCAGCGGGCCGCCCTGCAGGTAGCCGTGCGCTTTAGCCGTGTCCGCGAACTGGTCGGCAATCCGCAGAACCGGGTTGAGCGCGTTGAGCGCGGATTGGAAGACCATCGCGCATTCTTTCCAGCGGAAGGCCCGCAGTTCCCTGCCTTTCAGGCTCAAGACATCAATGTCCTGCGGAGGCGCGCTGTGGCCATTAGCGGTGTCGGCGCGATGATACGCGATACCGCCCTGCGTCACCGTCGCCGCCGCGGGCAAGAGTTGCACCAGCCCAAGGCCAAGCGTTGTCTTGCCGGAGCCGCTCTCTCCAATGAGCGCCAGCGCCTCGCCGGGCATCAGGTCGAACGAAACATCGCGCACCGCGCGCACCCGGCCGCGGCGAGCCTTGTATTCGATGCAGAGGTTGCGAACCGCGAGCGTGGGCGGCATCGGGCTAAACGCTTGTTCGCAGTCTGGGATTGAACACCTCGTCGAGCGAGCGCGCGAAAGAAACGAGCGCCAGCTGGAAGAGGATGATTGCCAGACTGGGCGCGAGCAGGCTCCACGCCGCGGTAGGTGCGAAGAGCGCGCCCTTGCGCTGTGCCAACTCGATCATCACACCCCAGTTAGCGCCGGAGAACGGCACCAGTCCCAGAAACACAAGACTGGTCTGCTGGTAGATGGCGTGCGTCATCTCGAAGATGAGCGCGATCGTGATAAACGACATCATGTTCGGCAGCATCTCGCGGAAGATGATGTTGCCGGTGCCGAGGTCGAGCATCGTGGCCGCCTCAACGTAGTCGCGCTTTTTCAGTGTCAGAATCTGACTGCGCACCTGCCGCGCGAGGCCCGGCCATTGGATCAGCGCAAGAATGACGGCCAAAAGCCAGACGTCGTTCAATTTCAGCATCGTCGCCAGTATCGCCAGCAGGGGCAACTTGGGAATGGTCAACCAGACGTTGACGACTTCCATCAGCAGGCCGTCCACCCAGCCGCCGATAAACGCGCTGAACGCCCCGACGCTAACCGCCAACAACGTCGTTAGCGTGCCCGCTAGAAAGGCGATAATCACGATTTCCTTGCCGCCGCTGATGACCTTCAGCAGGTTGTCCTGCCCTTGAAAGTCGGTACCCAGCCAGTGCTTCTGCGATGGGCCTTGGTTGATATCGGCGACATTGGCCGATTGCTCCGGCGGCCAGATCAGCGGGCCGGCCAGCGACATGAAAACCACCAGGAGCGTGACCAGCAGTCCGGCGAAGCCGATCTTGTTGCGGCTCAACAGTCTAAGCGTCTTGCCCAACTCACGCGCGGTCCCCGACATCACTTCAACCACGGCCGCCATGCTAATTGCCCTCCCCGGCAATGCGGATGCGCGGGTCGAGCCAGCCGTACGCAAAATCGGCCACCAGATTGGCCGCGACGACCGCCATCGTAATCACCATAAAGATGCCCTGCATGACCGGATAATCGCGTGCGCGGATGGCCTGCACCAGCAAGTAGCCAATCCCCTGATAGACAAACAGCTCCTCAAGCAGAACCGCGCCGCCGAGCGCGAAGCCAATCGTGATGGCCAGCCGCGTAAAGAGTGGCAGGGTCGCATTGCGGCCAACATACGCCGTAATGATGCGCCCGTCGGACAGACCGCGCGCCTTCGCCACCGTAACATAGTCCTCGCCCAGTGTGGCAACGGTGCTGCTTTTCATCGCCAGCGTCCAGCCGCCAACCGTGGACAGCACGTAAACGAGCGCCAGCACCAGCACGTGGCCCAACAGGTCGCCGTAGAACTCCAGCGTGAATCCGGGCTGTACGCCGGGCGACAGCGAGCCGCGCATCTGCTGGATCGGCACGGCCTTCCAGACCACGCCCAGAAGCAGGATGGCGAGCAAGCCGATGAGGTATTGCGAGAGCGCGTCCAGTGTCGCGGCGACGTTGCTCAACAGGTGATCGAACCAGCTGTCGCGCAAGTAGGCCATGATCGTGCCGAGCGCGATGCCGATCGTGAAGCTGAGCAACAGCGAGAGGCCGACGCTGAACAGCGTCCACGGCAGGCGCGCGGCGATCATGTCGGACACCAGCAAGCCGCGAGACCTGTATGACCGGCCCAGGTCGCCGCGCAGCAGGTTGCCTATAAACTCAAAGTATTGTTCGTGGATGGGCTGGTCAAGCCTAATGTTCAACAGCGCGGCCGCCTGATTGCGAGCTTCTTCCGGCGATATACCGCTCGCGGTGAGGTCCTGTAAAAAGATGTCCACCGGATTACCCGGCATGGCGCGCAGGACGAAGAAGATCAGGGTGGTCACCAGCCAGACGGTGAAGATCGCTTTGACGAGGCGGCGCAATAGGTAGTTGGACTTAATGCGATCCAGCCAGACCAGCAGCGAGCCTTCGACAGGCTCAGGTCGGGGGGCGATTGAAGGTCTGGGGGTTGTAGATGTAACGGCCATAGGTCATCCAATCAGTCGTCACGCGCTCGCGCGACGTTACGCGATGGTGAGCCGGGTCAGCGCGGCGGCGGCTTCCGCAATGTCAAAGTGATAAGGCCCGGCACCGCTCTTATAGGCGATGCGACCGTCGGCTCCGATGATATAGATGCGCTCCGGCCACGCGGCAAACACGGCGTTGGCCGCGTTATCCATGTTATCAACCAGCACCGGCATCGTCAGCCCTAGCATCTCGCCGCACAGCCGCGCCGCCGCCAGCCGTTCTTCAAACGTTCGCGCCTGCCGCAAGCAAACGCCTTCCTGCACGTTGGACTCCGCGTGCCATACGTCATCCGGCTCGGCTTCGGCAATATAGACGATATAAATAGCGGCCCGCGCGCGCTGTGCCTGATACCACTGCTCTAGGTCGCCAGCCTGACGACGAAACGGCGGTCACGTGACCGAGCCGAAGATCAGCAGAACGGGCCGGCCGCCCACCAATGCGTCAAGGGTTACGGTCGCATGAGGCGACGCTTCCCCGTTCGGGAGGCTCGTCAGCGCCAGCGGCGGCACGAGGTCGCCGACGTCCAATTGGTCGGGGCGGCGATAGCGCAGAATCGCGTCCGCAACCATCTCTCGGCGCTCCGGCGGGGCGGCCATGACCTCATCCCAGTCGCGCGGGTCAAGGAACGCCGATGGCCCTACCGAGGAAGTTTCACTCATGGTTCACAGTTCACGATGGCTTCTGCCCAAAGGCAAAGATGACCGGCACATCCAACCAGATACCGCTGGCCGTCTTCAGCGCGTTCACCTCTTCAAGGTGCTCGCTCCGGAACTGCTCCAATTTGCGCCGCGAAAGCGCGCCCAGATAATCACGGAAACCGGTGTTCCAGAGCAACTCCCACCAATCGTCGGCGCGTCGCAGATTGTAGCCGGTCTGCTCGACCATCACGGAGATGCCCATAAGCCCCGCGTTCTTCAGCAACTCGCGGCACTTCTGCGGCTCGCTCAGACTCTGCCACGAGAACGGGCGCGCCGTCGGCAGGGCAACGCCGTAGTTACGGATGCGCTTCTCAAAAAGTCCGGAGAGGGGTTGAAAGATGCTCTCGCGATAGGTGGTAAATGCCACCTGCCCGCCGGGTTTGGCAACGCGCATCCATTCCTTCAGCGCGCCGGGAACGTCCGGCAGGACGAATATGGCCGACGAGCAGATCACCTCATCAAACGTGTTGTCGGAGAATTCTATCTGCATGGCGCGGCCTTCTTTGACCTCCACGTTGGAGCGGTGCGCGGCGCGGACGTTGCTCTCCACCTGCGCGATCATGCCCTGCGCGACGTCAATCGCCACCACCTTGCCGCTCGGCGCGACGGCTCTTCCCGCGGCAATCGCCGCGGCGCCGCTGCCGGTCGCGACATCTAAGACTATGTGCCCGTCTCGCAATTCGGCGTACTGCACCAATCGCGCCGCGACCTTTGCAAACAGGCTCAGCGCCGCCCCTTGGCCGGACGAGGCCAAATTATAGATTGCGGCATCCGGTGCGTGTTCTTGTACTGCGGTAGTGGTCATCGAATACACTCTCCCGTTTCAATCTTAGATTCTTGATTTTAGATTTATGATCTCAACCCGCATTCAAAAATCTAAAATCAGAAATCTAAAATTCCTCATGGCTCACGCCGCTTGAGCGCGGCAGTCGCTATAGTGGCGTCTATTATAGTGCCCTGTTCAGATTCTTAACAATTCTCCAAAGGCGCAGGGTATAACGCCGATTCGTAGGGGCGAAGCCACGGCCATACCTCACGCTGTTTAGCAACCGGATGGCTGGCCGTGGCTGCGCCCTTAGCGCAGACCCTCTCACCTCTCCGACCCTTCGGCCTGATCCCCGCTTGCCCGTCACGCAGCGCACTGAGCGAACCGGTCTCAACCCGCTTCAGCGGGTTTTCTATTCATAGCAGGCGGTTTCTAACCGCCTGCGTAACTCACGCCCAACCTCCTCACCTCTCCGACGTTTCTGCGCTATACCCGACTGCTGCCTTACGCGCTGCTTCGCCCCTACCCCGTACGCTCTCACGCCTCCGACGATTCTGCGTTATACCCATGGGCGCAACCACTTCCGCCCGTTGCCCCCACGAACTCCAACAGCAGTCGGTTGACCTGCTCGGCCGCTTCGTTCTGCACCCAATGACCGCTAGCGAATAGCCGATAGCAAACCGCCATCCGCCATCGGCTAAAGCGCCCGCGTCATATACAACCCCCGGCCTGAGCCTGCCGATGGCTCGCCCAGCTCAAAGCCCAGCTTGCGATAATACTCGCGGGTGCCGATGGCCGCGATGACCGCGATCCGCCGGTAGCCTGCGCGGCGCGCAATCTCCATCGCTTGCTCGGCGAGTTGCTTGCCCAGACCGCTGTGCTGGGGCTCTCCCGGGGTCGCCGTGCCAAGGGCAAGCGCCGGGCCATAGACGTGCACCTCTCGGATCATCGCGCAACCGCGCACCTCGTCAAGCACTTCATCGCGCGGCGCGTCGGGCCGCGGCAGTGACAGGCGCAGGAAACCGGCCAGCCGCCCTCGGTCAGGCGTGAGGTAGGTCAGAAAGTGCTCAAGCGTGGCGTCGGTCGCGTAAGCATGATCGTCCAGCCGCAGGGAACCCGTCTCCAACTTTTCACCGCGCACCTCGCGACAGCGCACACACTGGCACTGCAAGCCGCGCCGCCGCATCTCGCGCTGAACGACCTCGCGCAGTTGTGATTGCGTACTGCCCGCGGCGATGTACTGCGCCGGGATGTCGCGCACGACTCGGCTAAGCCGGCAATAGGGCGGCACCACCTGCTTGCACGCGATCAGCAGTTCGATCAATTCGTCATCTGTGTACGGCCTGAACTCACCAGCCTGCCATCGCGCATAGAGCTCCGTCCCCGTGATGAGACTGCACGGGTAAATCTTCAACTCGTCGGGGCGCAGAGCGGGGTCGTTCCACAGGCGGCCGAAGTCCTCGCGGTCCGACTCCGGCGTCGCGCCCAACAGGTTGGGCATCCAGTGCAAATGCAACTTGAATCCGGCGAGCCTTAGCATTCGCACCGCGCGCCGCGTCGCCTCGACGGTGTGCCCGCGGCGGTTCGCGGCCAATATCGTGTCGTCGAGGCTCTGCGCCCCGAGTTGCACTTTCGTCACCCCGAGCCAGCGCATCCGCCGCACTTCGTCCAGCGTGATATAATCGGGTCGCGTCTCGACTACCATCCCGACGTTGCGGTGCGCGGCCGTCTCGTTGACGCGCTGGGCTTCTTCCAACGTGGCCGATTCTTGCCCGTTCATTGCGTCGAAACAGCGGCGGATGAACCACTCCTGATACTTGTGAGGGTACGCCGACCAGGTGGCGCCGATAACCAACAGCTCCACCTTGTCGGTGCTGTGGCCCATGTTGACCATCGCCTGAATGCGCGTGGCCGTCTCTCTGTAGGGGTCGAAGCGCGCCCGCTTCGCGCGCTGGACGGCCGGCTCGTCGGGTAGGTAACTGCGCGGGATGCCTTTGGCCTCTGGACAGAAGATGCAGTCCGCCGGGCACGGGTAGGGACCGGTCAGCACCGCCACCGGCGCGACGCCGGAGATGGTGCGCGTCGGCTTCAACCGCAACCGCTCTAACACGTGCGCTTCGAAGGGGATCACGCCCTGCGCGGTGAGCTGGCGATAGGCCTCGATGATGCTGGATTGCGGCACGGGCAAGCCGCGCTCATGGACGTGTTTGACGGCGAGCGCGTTCAGTTTGCGCGGCGAGAATTCATCCGCCGCGCGCACGGCATCAAACAGCCGCAGCAGCTCCGGCAGGTGACTTTGGATATCCAGATCAGGCACGGCAACCGATCGTGTCACGCTCGACAAGTCTCGTGGAGTGTTCTCAAGTAAAATCCTTGCCATGGACGAGCAAACAGCCGCGCGGCTTCTGGCTCTCAACCGCGATTTCTACACCAATTTCGCACAATCCTTTTCGGCTTCGCGCCCTGCCGGGCGACTGAACATGGAAGCCATCGCGCCCTATCTGCATGGTGCTTCAAAGGTGCTAGACGTTGGCTGTGGCAACGGGCGCTTGGCGGATCGGCTCGACCACGACGGCTGGCCGTTGCACTACGTGGGTGTGGATGCGATTCCCGAACTGATCGCCATCGCCGCCGCACGACAGCCCCGCCTGCGCCATCTCACAGCCGAATTTCTGGTGGCCGACATCACAGTTCCCAGCTGGGCGCAGTCGCTCCGGGACCACGCTCCGTTTGACACCATTCTGCTATTGGCCGTACTGCACCACATCCCGGGGGGCGATGGGCGGCGCGCCGTGCTCGACGACCTCCACGCCCTCCTGCGCCCGGGCGGCATCCTGCTGATGAGCAACTGGCAGTTCACCCACAGCGAGCGCCTGCGCCGGAAGATTGTGCCGTGGGGCGAGGTCGGCATCAACGAAAGCGATGTGGAGCCGGGCGATGCGCTCCTGAGTTGGCGGCGCGGCGGGGTCGCCCACCGCTACTGCCACTGGCTCACCGAAGCCGAAGTCGAATCGCTGGCCGCACAGAGCGGCTTTCAGGTCATCGCGCAATTCTACGCCGAAGCCAACCTGAACTTATATAGCGCGCTGACGCGAATCGCGTAGGGGCAGGGCTTGTCCCTGCCCTCTTCTTGCCCCTGCCCACTTGCCACCTTTCCCGAAGATTTTGCAAGGTGCAACAATCAATACCTTGGTCACCCAATCCAATAGCCGATGCTCCTGCTCTAATTCGTCTCATAACCGTCGCCCAACTCACGCTTGTATCTGAACAATCCGGCGGTCGTCCCCGCACGGTCTACTGCCTTCCACCAGTGCCCACCCAGTAACCTGTCGAGTCATACGTCGGAAGGTTGTGACAATAACTGCCACGCATACCCCCTTTCTGCAAAACCCTACCCTCTGCAGAAAGGCATAAGTCCGCCTGTCACATTCACCCCCGCCATGAGCCTCGGCCCTGGCCGTTATGGTAAACCATCGGCCACTGTAGGGGCAGGGCTTGCCCCTGCCCTCTTCTTGCCCCTGCCCTCTTCTTGCCCCTGCCCGCCTTGCCCCACTGCCCACCCTCTTTCAACGCGCAACGCGCGACGGCGTATTATTGCAGATTCTCAAAGATGCCCGCCGCGCCCATGCCGCCGCCGACGCACATCGTGACCATGCCGTAGCGGGCATTGCGCCGCTTCATCTCGCCCAGCAACTGCACGGTCAACTTCGCGCCGGTTGCGCCTAGCGGGTGGCCGAGCGCGATGGCGCCACCGTTGACGTTGACCTTGTCCAGATCCATTTCCAGCGTGCGGATCACCGCCAGCGCCTGCGCCGCAAACGCCTCGTTCAACTCGATCAGGTCAATGTCGTCGAGGTCCAACCCCGCCAGTTTCAGCGCCTTCGGCACAGCCGCCACCGGCCCGATGCCCATAATCTCCGGCGGCACCCCAGCCACCGCAAACGATACAAAGCGCGCCAGCGGCTTCAGGCCGAGCGATTCAGCCTTCCCGCGCTCCATCACCACCACCGCCGCCGCGCCATCGCTCGTCTGCGAAGCATTGCCGGCCGTGACCGTGCCGCCATTGCGGAAGACCGGCCTCAAGCGCGCCAGCGCCTCCAGCGAGGTATCCTTGCGCGGGCCTTCATCCGTGTTAAACGTGAAGGTGGTGCGCCTGCGCTTGCCGCTCTCGTCCAGTTCAACCACTTCCACGTCTATCGGCACGATGCCATCCTTGAACTTGCCGGACTGGATCGCCGCCACCGCGTTCTGGTGCGAGCGCAGAGCGAAGGCATCGGCATCCTCGCGGCTGATGCCGTACTCTTTCGCCACGTTCTCGGCCGTGATGCCCATGCTGGTATACGCGGCGGGATACTCTTCCGCCAGATACGGGTTGGGCTTGCGCACGTTGCCGCCCATCGGCATGCACGACATGGACTCCACGCCGCCCGCGACGAACACGTCGCCGAAGCCGGCCATCACTCGCTCGGCGGCTAACGCAATGGTCTGCAAGCCAGACGAGCAGAAGCGGTTGACGGTCTGGCCCGGCACCGTATAGGGCAGGCCTGCCCGCTGTGCCGCCACCCTCGCCACGTTGGAGCCTTGCTCCGCTTCCGGGGTCGCACAGCCAATGATCACGTCCTCGATCTCATTGGCGTCCAGCCCCGGCGCGCGGGCCACAGCCTCTTTGATCACCATCGCGGCCATGTCGTCGGGCCGGTAACTCTTGAGCTTACCGCCGGGCGCTTTGCCTACCGCGGTGCGTGCGCCTGAAACAATGACTGCTTCTTTCATAGAGGTCTCCCTTCTGAATTTACCCCGGATGGCCGATAGCCGATGGTGGTTGACTATCGGCTATCGGCCATCGGCCATCGGCCGCCTAATTCCGCACGGGCTTCCCCGTCTGCAAGAATCCCCACATGCGCTCAACCGTCTTCGGCTGTTTGCACAACTCGATAAACGCCTCGCGCTCCAAATCGAGGATGTACTGCTCGTCCACCCACTGGCCCGCCGATAGATCGCCGCCGGCGATCACGTTGACCAACTGGCGGGCTATCGCCACGTCGTAATCCGACACGTAGTGGCCTGTGCGCATCGCGTTGACGGCGAGCTTCAGCCCGGCCAGCCCGTCGCGCCCGACCGCATAGACGCTCTTGGACGCGATGGGTGCGCGATAGCGGTCGGCGGCCATCTGCAGGACAGTGCGCTTGGCTTCGCCGATCAGCCGGTCGCGGCTGAACACGATCCGGTCGTGTTCGCTCAAGAAGCCCAGCGACTGTGCCTCGTGCGCGCTGGCCGACACTTTGGCCTGCGAAATCGTCTGGAATACCTTGCCGTAGAACGGTTGCGGGTTCACCTGCGGCGTGCGCATGACCGGCGAGAGGACGCGCCTCAGCATCTCCTTGATCCCGCCGCCTGAAGGCACCAGCCCGACGCCAACCTCCACCAACCCCATGTACGTTTCGCTGTGCGCCACCACGCGCGGGCAGGCCAGCACGATCTCCGCGCCGCCCGCCAGCGTCATGCCAAACGGCGCGGCCACCACCGGCTTGGGGCTGAAACGGATGCGCTGTAACAACGATTGGAAGCGCGCAACGGTGCCTTCCAACTGGTCGAACTGCTGTTGTTGCGCGCCCATCGCCACCATGAACAGGTTCGCGCCCGCACAGAAGTTCTCGCCCTCGTTGCCGATCACCAGGCCGGCATAGGCGGGCTTCGCCACTTCGTCGAGCGCGGTCTGAAACATCTCCACGATATGCTGGTCAATGGCGTTCATCGTCTTGGTATGGAATTCCAGGCACAACACGCCATCGCCAAGGTCAACGACGCTCGCGCTCTCGTTGGCGGCCAACTCCTTGCCCTGCGCCTTCAACCGTCGAAGCGAGATCACGTCCGGGTCGCTTGGCAGGGGTTGATACGATTGCGTCTGCCAATCGTAATAGCCGACCGCGTCGCCATCGTGAGCCTGTCGAACGTCGCGCTGGTAGAAAGAAGCACAGCCGCGCGCCAGCATCGCCTTTACCCATGGCGCCACCACCGTGCCATCGGCCTCCATGCGCGCGACCGTTTCCGCCACGCCCAGCGCATCCCACATCTCAAAAGGCCCCATCTCGCGCATGAAGCCCCACTTCATCGCGTTGTCAATTGGGTAAAACTCGTTGGCGATTTCCGGCACGCGCCGCGCGGCATAGGCCATGCTGAACGACAGCGTGCGCCACACGAAGGCCCCCGCGCGGTCGTCACTGCCAACCAGCACCTTGAGCCGCTCGCCGAGCGGCTCGACATCTTTCGCCTTGCCGACCGATTCAAAGCGCACCTTCGCGGGCGGTTTGTACTCCAACGTGTTCAGGTCGAGCGCCCAGAACTCGCGCTGGCCGCCCGCGCCCTTCATCTCCTTGTAGAACCCTTGGCCGGTCTTATTGCCTAGCCACTTGCGCTCCACCATCGCCTGCCGCA
>JACQEC010000149.1 GCA_016200765.1 Chloroflexota bacterium
GTCTCAACCCGCTTCAGCGGGTTTTCTATTCATAGCAGGCGGTTTCTAACCGCCTGCGTAACCGCCCGCGTAGTCGCCGTCGCGGCGCGCGCGTCGGGCTAGACGAGCGCAAGAACCGGTTGAGTGCTGCGGGTTCCGTGTTCATGGGCCAACGCGCAACGCCCTCACGTCTCCAACAATTCTGCGTTAACTCCGACACATTCCCGCTCATTGACGGATTAGAACAAATATGCTATCCTCAATATCGCTCGCCGCCCAACCGCGCAAATAGTAGCCCATGCCAACATGCGGTACAATAGAGAGAGCCTCCCATGCCTCCATTCCAAGTCGTATCCGACTTCATCCCGACCGGCGATCAGCCCGCCGCCATCGCCCAACTTGTCGAAGGCCTCAAGACCGAGGGCTTGCGGCACCAGACCCTGCTCGGCGCCACCGGCACCGGCAAGACCTTTGTCATGGCGAAGGTCATCGAGGCCGTACAGCGCCCCGCGCTGGTGATCGCCCACAACAAGACGCTCGCCGCGCAACTCTATTCCGAGTTCCGCGAGTTCTTCCCGCACAACGCCGTCGAGTACTTCGTCTCCTACTACGACTACTATCAACCCGAAGCCTACGTCCCTCAGCACGACCTCTATATTGAGAAAGATGCCAGCATCAACGATGAACTCAACCGCCTGCGCCTGGCCACAACCTCCTCCCTTTTTTCGCGGCGCGATGTCGTCGTCGTCTCGTCGGTCTCCTGCATCTACGGCCTCGGCTCGCCGGAAGACTACGGGCGAGTGGTGCTGAACCTGCGCCGCGGCGAGGTGCGCCGCCGCGACCATATCCTCCGCCATCTGATTGAAGTGCACTACGAACGCAATGACTTGACGCTCTCGCGCGCCAAGTTTCGCGTGCGCGGCGACACGCTGGAAGTCCAGCCCGCCTACGAGGAGTTGGCCTACCGTATTGAGTTCTGGGGCGACGAGATCGAGCGCATCGTGGAGATTGACCCGCTGACCGGCGAGGTGCTGGCCGAGCGCGAGCAGATTGACATCTACCCGGCCAAGCACTTCATCACGCCGCACGAAAAGCTGATGATTGCCATCAAAACGATTGAGGATGAACTCGCCCAACGGCTCTCCGAGTTGAAGGCCGCGGGCAAACTGCTCGAAGCCCAGCGTCTCGAACAGCGCACGCGCTACGACCTTGAGATGATGCGCGAAATCGGCTACTGCTCTGGCATCGAGAACTACTCTCGCCACCTCGCCCAGCGCGAAGCGGGCAGTCCCGGCTGGACATTGCTCGACTACTTCCCCGACGACTTCCTGACCATCATTGACGAAAGCCACATGACGATTCCCCAGATACACGGCATGTACAACGGCGACCGCTCGCGCAAATCCATGCTGGTTGACTTCGGCTTTCGTTTGCCGTCCGCGCTCGACAACCGCCCGCTCCAGTTCGAGGAATTTGAGAGCCGCGTCTATCAGGTGTTGTATGTCTCCGCGACACCCGGCCCGTACGAACTCAAGCAGTCGGCGAAGATCGTCGAGCAGATCATCCGGCCGACAAGCGCGTCGCCCGCCATGAGCGCGTCCTCGTCACGACGCTGACCAAGAAGATGGCGGAAGACCTCGCGGACTATCTGGCCGAGTTGAGCATCAAGGTTCACTACCTGCATTCCGAAGTGCAGACCTTCGAGCGCGTGGAAATCCTGCGCGATCTGCGGCTCGGCACCTATGATGTGATCGTCGGCATCAACCTGCTCCGCGAGGGGCTCGACCTGCCGGAGGTCTCGCTCGTCGCCATTCTCGACGCCGACAAAGAAGGCTTCTTGCGCAGTGAAGGCTCGCTCATCCAGACGATGGGGCGCGCCGCGCGCCACGTCAACGGGCAGGTCATTATGTATGCGGATCGCATGACCGACTCGATGCAACGTGCCATCGCCGAGACGAACCGCCGCCGCGCGAAGCAGGTCGCCCATAATCAGGCGCACCACATTGAGCCCAAGAGCGTGGTCAAGGCGGTGCATGACCTGACCGAGCGCGTGAAGATGGTGGCGGAGGCGAAGCCGGAGTACAAGGTCAGCGGCGAGATTCCGCGCGATGAGGCCGCGCATCTGATCAAGGAACTGGAAAAGCAGATGAAGGCGGCCGCGCAATCGCTCGAATTCGAGAAAGCCGCTCTCCTGCGCGACCAGATCGCCGAACTGCGCAGGGGGCTCGACGGCGACAGGCCGGAATGGGAACTCATCCGCGCGAACGAGCGCGAATCCGCGTTGGCCGAAGCCAGAGCGCACCGCTCCTGAGCCTGTCGAAGGAGGCGCTCATCGTGACCGTGCCACCAGACGAACTTTGGCTAGAGCCACCCCCCACGCTGTCAAACGGGCGGCACTGGGTTGCCCGCCTTGCGCTCGCCCTGCGCCAGCGTGAGCCCGTCGTCGAACAGGTGAAGATTCCGGTCCGCGGCCTGCCGCCCGCCTTGCGCGGCTTGCGAATCGCTCACCTTAGCGACTTCCACACAGGCAATCTGACACGCGGCTCTCATATCGAGCGCGTCGCCGATATAACCCAGCGCCTCCAACCCGACCTGATCGCGCTGACCGGCGATTACGTGAACCGCAACCCGCACGATGCGCGGTTCGTCGCCGCCGCGCTCTCGCGCCTGCGCGCGCCGTTGGGCGTGCAACTTGTCTTTGGCAATCACGACCACTGGATCAATATCGCCGTGGTTTTGCGTCACTTCGCCGCCGCAGGGCTTCATCCGCTCTGCAATGAAGCCTGCCGTCTCGTTTATCGCGGCCAGGAGTTCTGGGTCGTCGGCACGGATAGCGCGCGCCGGAAGCGGGCAGACCTCCCGCGCGCCATGCACGGCGTGCCGGCCGATGCGTTCAAGATTCTGCTGGCGCATGAGCCTGATATGGCAGAGTACGCCGCCGGATATAATATTGCCTTGCAGTTATCCGGTCACACCCACGGCGGGCAAATTCGCTTGCCGTGGCTCGGCGCGCCGCGCCTGCCGCGCATGGGCAGGCGGTACAGCATCGGACTATCGCGCACGCCTCACGGTTGGATTTACGTCACACGCGGCATTGGCGTCTCGAACCCGCCCATCCGCTTCAACTGCCCGCCTGAAATCTCGCTCTTGACGCTCGAAGCAGCCACCGTCACTGAACAAGGAGACTGATCATGAACATCGCCATTGTCACCCTTCCATGGCAGTTGGGCTCGCGCGATACCGGCTCTGGCCGCGGCCCGCAGGCTATTATCGCCGCAGGTCTGGT
This sequence comes from Chloroflexota bacterium, assembly GCA_016200765.1. Taxonomy (GTDB): domain Bacteria; phylum Chloroflexota; class Anaerolineae; order JACRMK01; family JACRMK01; genus JACQEC01. Next base: position 3,266 of record JACQEC010000149.1, read on the forward strand.
AAGCCGGTTGGCCGCTCAAGGGCACCACGTCAGCCTCGCCGCCAGCGCCGAACTCGATCCGGCCGAACAGGCGCAATACGGCGTCTGGAACAAAACCGGGCACGCCAACGCTCACCTCGCCGCCCTGATCGCGCAACTGCGCCGCCAACGGCAGTTCGTGCTGGCGCTCGAATCCGACTGCAGCGCCACGATGGGCGCGCTGGGTGGCCTCCAGCAGAGCGGCGTCCAGACGATTGGCATGGTCTGGATTGACGCCCACGCCGACTTCAACACGCCGGAGACGACCCTTAGCGGGATGCTGGGCGGGATGCCCGTCGCCATCTCCGCCGGGCTGTGCCTTCGGCGATTGCGCGTGCAATCCGGGCTTGTCCAGCCCATTCGCGCGGAGGATGTGGTCATGGTTGGCCTGCGTGATATTGATCCCCTTGAGCTGGATTTACTGCGCGAGCATCGCGTCGAGATGGTCCCCCCCGATCCCGAACTCGTGAAAGACGCCGTCGAGCGGCTGGCCCAGCGCGTGGATGCGATTTATGTCCATATTGACTGGGACGTGCTGGACCCAAGCGACATTCCCACCGCGAGCCTGCCGGTAGCCAACGGCCCGCGCCTCGACGAGTTGGCGCGCGTGGTCAACGTCGCGGCTCATCACCCCAAGGCCGCCCTGCTGGGCTACGCCTCCTACAACGCCGATAAAGACCCCAAGCGCGTTGTGGCGCGCAACCTTGCGGCCAATATTGCGGCCAGTCTTGCATAGCCGCGAGGGCCGCGCACACTGAACCAACTTCGCGTATACAGCAGACTTGTAGATGCGGAGCAACGGCCACACCTCACGCTGTTTAGCAACCGGTTTGCTGGCCGTTGGTTCGCCCGTAGCGCGTATAATCTCACGTCTCCGACGATTCTGCGTTATACCCGCTTGCAAGCCGCGCACTTTAGATAGGGAACAGGTGTCAACCCGCTTCAGCGGGTTTTCTATTCATAGCAGGCGGTTTCTTGCACCTTTACAAAATAATCTACCGATGGCATACTGAGACCATTCTGAGTTGAGGAGGGAGAATGGAAGCCCAGCCGTTGGTGCTCAGCGCCCCGCAACGGGCCGAGTTGACCGCCCTGCGCGAACACGCCGCCAAACC